>DATKAG010000272.1:0-13420 GCA_035498355.1 Myxococcales bacterium
GACATGGAGGAGCTCTTCCAGGGGATTCCCCTGGGCAAGGTCACCACCAGCATGACCATCAACGCCACCGCCCCCATCCTCCTCGCCATGTACGAGGAGACCGCGCGCAAGCAGGGCGTGGCCGACGATCGCATCGCGGGGACGGTGCAGAACGACCTGCTCAAGGAGTTCGGGGCCCGGGGCGCGTGGCTCTTCCCCATCGAGCCCTCCATGCGGCTGGCCTGCGACCTGATCGAGGACACGGTCAAGCGGCTGCCCCGCTTCAATCCCATCTCCATCGCCTCGCACTACCGCGACGCCGGCGCCAACCCGGCCGAGGAGATGGCCTACACGCTCGCAGCGGGCAAGGCCTACGTGGAGAACCTGCTCGCCCGCGGCCTGCCTGCCGACGACTTCGCCCCGCGGCTCAGCTTCTTCTTCTACACGTACACCAACTTCTTCGAGGAGGTGGCCAAGTACCGCGCCGGGCGGCGGATCTGGGCCCGCCTCCTGAAGGAGAAGTACGGGGCGAAGGAGCCGGAGAGCTGGCGGCTGCGCGCCGCCTGCGTCTGCGGCGGCCACTCCCTCACCCGGGCGGAGCCGCTGAACAACATCGCCCGCACCACCCTGGAGACGTTCGCGGTGGCCTGCTCCGGGCTGCAGAGCGTGTTCACCGCCGCCTACGACGAGGCCTTCGCCATCCCCACCGAGCTTTCCGCCCGCACGGCCCTGCGGGTGCAGCAGGTGGTCGCCTACGAGACCGAGGTGGCGCAGACGGTGGATCCGCTGGGCGGCAGCTATTTCGTCGAGGCGCTCACCGGCCAGATGGAAGAGGCCATCCGGAAGGTGATGGAGGAGATCGACCAGCGGGGCGGCTTCGTGGAAGCCCTGCGCTCGGGCTACGTGCAGCAGCGCATCGCCCAGCGCGCCTACGAGCACCAGCGGGCGGTGGAGAAGGGCGAGGTGCCGGTGGTGGGGGTGAACCGCTTCCGCACCGTGGGCGAGGCGCACGACGAGCCGGAGATGGAGATCACCCGCGCCTCCGCCGAGGCGGCGAAGGAGGCGGCGCAGCGGGTGGCCCGGGTGCGCAAGGAGCGGGACGCGCGCAAGGCGAAGGAGGCGCTGGCCTCGCTCTCGAAGGCGGCGGCCGGCCCCGAAAACCTGCAGCCCCGCATCCGCGAGGCGGTGCGGGCGTACTGCACGGTGGGGGAGATCGCCGCGGGCCTCAAGCAGGCCTTCGGCGCCTACCAACCCCCGACGAGGTTCTAGTGGCGAACGAAGGGAAGATCCGGGTGCTGGTGGGCAAGCCCGGGCTGGACGGCCACGACCGGGGCGCGCGGGTGATCGCCTCCGCACTGCGCGACGCGGGCATGGAAGTGGTCTACACCGGCCTGCGGGCCAGCGTCCCGGCCATCGCCGCGGCGGCGGTGCAGGAGGACGTGGACGTGATCGGGCTCTCCATCCTCTCCGGCGCGCACGAGAGCATCTGCCGGCGGCTGGTCGCGGAGCTCTCCCGGCAGAAGGCGAAGATCCCGGTGGTGGTGGGCGGGATCATCCCTGCCGCCGATCACAAGGCGCTGCAGCAGATCGGGGTGGCGGCCGTGTTCGGGCCCGAGTCGCCGCTGGGCGCAGTGGTGGAGGCGGTGCGGGCCTTGGCCTCGGGCGAGCCTCTCCCCGAGGATCCGCTGGCGGTGGAGCACGCGGGCATTCCCGCCACCCGCCTGGACCACACCGCCATCTGCGTGAAGGACATGGCGGCCTCCATCGCCCTGATCGAGGAGCTGCTCGGCCAGAAGGTGGCGCACGAGGAGTACGTCGACGCGCAGAAAGTCGAGGCGGCCTTCTTCGACTTCCCCAACGGCGCCTCCCTGGAGCTGGTCTGCCCGCGGGGGAACGCCGGCCTGGACAAGTTCCTGGAGAAGCGGGGCGACGCCCTCCACCACCTGGCCCTGCGGGTGAAGGACATCGACGGCGTCCTCAAGCGCCTGGAGGCTCGGGGCGTGGCGCTGATCGACAAGGTGGGCCGGCCCGGGGCGCGAGGGCACCGGGTGGCTTTTCTCCATCCCAAGGCGTTCGGCGGCACCCTGTTGGAGCTGGTCGAGGCGCACGAGGAGGCTTCCCCATGACCGAACTGTTTCCCCTCGGCGAGGTGCCCCGGAACCTGGGCGAGCTGCCCAGGAAGATGCTCGCCTGGTGCATCCGTCCCGACCGCGAAGGCGATCCCGACGTGGCCATGCGCCTGGAGGAGGTGGCCGTCCCCGAGGTGGGGCCCAACGAGGCCCTGGTGCTGGTGATGGGCGCGGGGGTGAACTTCAACGGGGTGTGGGCGGCGCGGGGCAAGCCGGTGAGCGTCTTCAAGATGCACAGCGAGCCCATGCACATCGCCGGCTCCGACGCCAGCGGCATCGTCTGGAAGGTGGGCGACCAGGTGAGGCGCTGGAAGGTGGGCGACGAGGTGGTGATCCACTGCAACCAGTCCTGCGGGCAGTGCCCGGAGTGCAACGGGCTCGATCCCATGGCCTGCAGCGAGCAGAAGATCTGGGGGTACGAGACCAGCTGGGGGAGCTTCGCCCAGTTCTCCAAGGTGCAGGCGCAGCAATTGCTGCGCAAGCCGAAGCAGCTCGACTGGCTGAGCGCCGCCTCCTACGGCCTTACCTGCTTCACCGCCTACCGCATGCTGGTGCACCAGGCGGAAGTGACCGCCGGCGACAACGTGCTGGTCTGGGGCGCGGCGGGCGGCCTGGGGGTGTTCGCGGTGCAGATCTGCCGGATGCTGGGGGCGAACCCCATCGCGGTGGTGGGAGGGAAGGACAAGATCGAGCTGGTGAAGTCCCTGGGCGCCAGCGCCTGGGTGGACCGCAACGAGTTCCCCGAGCTGATGTACAAGCCGCCGGAGACGCCGGAGCGGGCCAAGGCGCGGATGGAGGCCACCAAGAAGTTCGGGAAGAAGGTGCGCGAGTTCACCAACGGCAAGGACGTGGACGTGGTCTTCGAGCACGTGGGGCAGCAGACCTTCCCCACCAGCGTCTTCCTCGCCAAGCGCTTCGGGAAGATCGTCATCTGCGGGGCCACCACCGGGTTCAACCTGGAGTTCGACGTGCGCCACCTGTGGATGAGGCAGAAGCAGATCCTCGGCTCGCACTTCGCCAATGCCTACCAGGCGGAGCGGGCCAACCAGCTGGTGCACGAGGGGAAGATCAAGCCGGTGCTCGACCAGGTCTTCCCCTTCGACCAGACCGCCCACGCGCACGCGCTGATGGCGGCGAACAAGCACAAGGGGAAGATGGGGATCGCCGTGCAGGCGGCGTTCGTGCAGTCCAGCCTGCCCAAGGCGGACGCGGCGTAGGAGAAGCACGTTGACGTCGACGTTGACGCAGACGTGGGCGGGGTCGTGATCCGGGACGGCGACGTGAACGAGGCCCTGGACGGCTTTCGCCCACGGCCACGTCGCCGTCGCCGTCCACGTCTACGATCACGATCACGTCCACGATCACCTGGACCTGGAAGCCCGGCGGTTCCCCGATGACCCCGGACGAGGCCAGGGCGAAAGTCCTGCAGTTCACCCGCCGCCCCTTCGCCGCGGTGGCCGCCCTGGAGGATGCGGACGGCAAGGGTGCGCGCCTGATCGAGCCCAGGACGGGGAAGGAGTTGCACCTGCTCTGGGAGGGACTCTTCTCGGCGGAGGAAAAGTCCAGCCCCTTGCGGCCGGCGCCGTACCTGGTGCTGGCGTTCGCGGACGGCCGGCAGCTGGCGCTGGCGGATGTGGGATTCGCCTTCGCTCCCTCCACCATGAACACCGGACCTTTGCCGGACCTGCCGGCGACGTTTTGTTTCGCCGATTTCGCCCATCTCGCCCAAGGGGTGGAATCGCTTCTCCTGGAGGAGGGACGGGAGAAGGAGGCGCTGGGGGCCATCCTCCTCTCCATCGCCCTGCTCGACGGGGCGCGGGCCGCCGGACTGCCGGTGGATGGGGAGGAGCGGCGGCTGGACGGCCTGCTGCGCCGATTGGAAGAGCGCGGCTTCCGGGTTTGACGGATTGTAAACGGTGATCGGGCCGCCTTGACAAACCGGTTTTCGCCTGCGTTTATTGGCAGCGACCTTTTATCGAAATCGAAAATCGTTATCGAACGGGGGCAACGCATCATGGCACGGGGACGTCGGCCCGGAATGGGCGACTGGGTGCAACACCTGGGCGAGCAGATCGGCATCCAGCTGGGACGGATCATCGCGCAGAGCGTCCAGCGGACGCTGGAAGCTTCGATCGACGTGAGGGAGATGGCGCAACGCCTGGGTGCGGGTCTCTCCCGCCGCGGGCGCCGGCCGCTGGGGGCGCGCGCTCCCTGCAGCGAGCCGGGCTGCGGGCGGCCGGTGCTGGCCAAGGGCCTCTGCCGCTCCCACTACTACCGGGCCCGCTACAAGGCGCAGAAGGCGGGCACGCTGGTGCCGCGCGGGCGCAAGCGGCGCGGGCGGCGCCCCGAAACCACCGCGGCCGAGGCGAATGCCTGATCCGCCTTTCCCGCCTGCGCGCTGCGCCACAATGCGCTAGAGTCAGGCGGGGATGCAATTCAGTTGCGACAGCTGCAAGGCGCAGCTGCAGATCGCGGACGAGAAGGTCCGCGGCAAGCGGCTCAGGGTGCGCTGCCGGCGCTGCGGGGCGCTGATCGCGCTGGCCGATCCTTCCCTGCCCAAGTCGGCCCCCCGGGTGGTCTCCGCGCCCCCTGCGGCCGCTGCGCCCGCCGCTCCCGCGCCTTCCAGCGCTCCTTCCCCTCCCGCCGGCGGGGCCCCGGCGGCCGCCGCCCCGGAGGCCCGGCGCTCCGACGTGGAGATCACCCGCGCCATGGAGACCGCGACCCTGGAGCGCGCCCTGCAGGCTTCGGCGGAAGGGGCGCCGCAGAACGGGGCCACCGCCCCCCAGGCCCCCGCCGCCCCGGCCGAGCCGGCGGCGGACGGGCCCATCTGGTTCGCCATGCTCCACGGCAAGCAGACGGGGCCGCTCACCCGGGCGGAGCTCGATGCCCGCGCAAACGACGGGGAGGTGGGCCCGCGCACCTACCTGTGGCGCGAGGGGATGGACTCCTGGCAGCGGGCCAAGGACGTCGCCGAGCTGGGGTCGATGTTCCCCCAGTTCCCCGGCTCGCTGCTCCCGCCCCTGCAGGAGGCGAAGACGCCCCCGGCGGCCGCGCCCGTTCCCGCTCCGCAGCAGGAAAGGACTCCGGCTCCGCCGCCGCAAGCGCCCGCTCCCCTCCGGCAAGCGCCTCCTCCCGTCCCGCAGGCGCCGCCTCCCTCGCAGCCGACCGCGCCCGCCCTGAAGCAGCCCTCCTTCTCCCAGCCGTCATTCGCCCAGACCTCCGAGCCGGCGCCGTCCTCCCAGGTCTGGCAGATGGGGGAGGGCGCGGCCGCCTCCGACCTGGAGGAGCCCGTCCCCGCCCTGCCTCCCGAGCGCGGTCCGGCCGAGGTAGCCCGCGAGCTGTTCGCCTCCGGCGAGCACAGCATCTCGCAGAAGAACGCCCTCGACCTGGCCCGCTGGGCCACCGACGAGATGGACCGCAAGAAGGGCGGCCAGGAGCACGCGCGGATGGTGCCGCCGGTGATCGCGCCCTCCATGCCGGTGTTCGAGGCCGCCTCCCCCAAGAAGGGGAAGGGGGCGCTGATCGCCTTCGTCGTCCTGGCTGCCTTGGGGATCGTCGTGCTGGTGCTCTGGATCCTGCTCGGCGGCTCGCCCGACCGGCCGGAGGAGAGCCGGCCCGATCCGGCTGCGCGCACCCAGCAATCGCCGGCGGTGCCGGCCCAGCCGCCCCCGGCCCAGAAGCCCGCCGAAACGCTGTCTCCCGCTGCGCAGGGCAGGGCAAGCGAGCCCGCCAGCCAGCCTCCTCCTTCCGTTCCCGCCGCCGGCCTCACCGGCGAGCAGGTGCGCCGCAAGCTGGACGAGGCCAAGCCCAGCCTCCAGGGCTGCATCGACGATGCGCTGCGGCGCGATCCCAAGCTGCGCGTGGGCAAGATCCACCTCGCCGCCACCATCGCCCCCAACGGCCAGGTGACGGCGGCGAAGATCGACAAGCGCACCGTGGACGAGAGCGCGCTGGGCACCTGCCTGAAGCGCTCCACCCGCCGGCTCCTCTTCCCTCCCTTCAACGGCCCGGCCTTCGACGTGGACATCCCCATCGTCGTCACGGCCGGGGACTGAATCGTGTACCTGGGCCGGGTGGTGGGCACGGTGGTCGCCGAGAGGAAGATGGAGGATCTGGCGGGCCACAAGCTCCTCCTCGTCCAGCCCGTCGATCACCGGCGGGAGCCGGCGGGCGGGCTGGAGGTGGCGGTGGACACGGTGCGGGCCGGGCCGGGCGACCTGGTCTTCCTGGTGGGCTCGCGGGAGGCGGCCCTGGCCCTCGATCCCTCCTTCGTCCCGGTGGACGCCGCGGTCGTGGGAATCGTGGATCGGGTCGCGGTATGATCCTCTGCAAGGTGCTGGGCCCCGTCATCGCCACCGAGAAGCATCCGGCGTTCGCGCGGCTCAAGCTGCTGGTGGTGCAGCCCGTGGACGAGCGCGGGTCGCCCGAGGGGAGGAGCTTCCTCGCCGTCGACCGCGCGGTGCAGGCCGGCGAGGGCGACACCGTGCTGGTGCTCCGGGAGGGGACCGGCATCCGCCAGCTTTTCGGCCTGCCGCCGCAGGCCAGGCTCCCCATCCGCTCCTGCGTCGTGGGGATCGTCGACGCGGCGGTGGGCGGCTGATGCACCCTCTGCTGCGCGCGCAGGTGGCAAACGCCGCGCGCCGCATGCACGCCCGGGGCTGGGCGGCGAACCACGAGGGGAACGTCTCCGCGCGCGCCGGCCGCGATCGCTTCGTCATCACTCCCTCCGCCACCTCCAAGGCGGAGGTCGACGAGGGGTCGCTCCTGCTCCTCGACGGCTCGGGACAGGTGGTGGAAGGCCTGCGCAAGGCGCCGGGCGAGACCGGGCTGCACCTCGCGGTCTACCGGGCCCGGCCCGACGCCCAGGCGGTGCTGCACGCGCATCCCCCTTACGCCACCGCCTTCGGCGCGGCGCGCGCTCCCCTGGAGCCGATCTGCCTCCCCGAGGCCGTGGTCTCGCTCGGGCGCGTGCCTCTGGCGCCGCCGGCGCTGCCGGGCACGGAGGCGGCGGTGGAAGCGGTCTTTTGCTGCGCCGCGGAGGCCGACGCCATGCTCCTGCCCG
This sequence comes from Myxococcales bacterium, assembly GCA_035498355.1. Taxonomy (GTDB): domain Bacteria; phylum Myxococcota; class Myxococcia; order Myxococcales; family 40CM-4-68-19; genus 40CM-4-68-19. Next base: position 7,171 of record DATKAG010000272.1, read on the forward strand.
GCAACGGCGCTCTCACCTTCGGGCCCGACGTTGCCCTCTGCTTCCTGCGCATGGAGATGGTGGAGCAACTGGCGCAGGTCCTCCACCACGCCAAGGCGCTGGGAGGCGCCCAGGCGCTGCCGCCGGAGGAGATGGCGGCGCTGCTCGCGCAGCACCAGAGGATCTACCCCCGGGGCGGGCGCTCTTGAGCGCCGACGCCCTGATCGCGCGATTCGAGGAGGAGAAGTCGCGCGCGCTGGGGGATCGCGCCCGGAGGGACGCGGGCCTCTACTACACCCCGCCGCTCATCGCCGCCCGGGTGGTGGAGATCGCCTTGCGCCACGGCGCGCCTTCGCCAGGGCGCGTGCTCGACCCCTGCGCCGGGGCCGGGGCGTTCCTGGTGGCCGCGGCCCGCGCCGGGCTGCGCGACCTGCACGGGCTGGACCTCGATCGGAAGGCCCTGCGCGTGGCCCGCGCCGCGCTGGCCCTCTGCGGCGCTTCCGCCCGCCTGCGCCGGGCCGATGCGCTCCGCTTCACCCCGAAGCGGCCCGCGGATCTGCTCCTCTCCAATCCTCCCTACGGCCACGTGGGCGAGGCCCGCGAGCGCGCCTTCCTCCTCGGCGCCTTCCCCGCCCTGCGGGGCGGCGAGATCGATCGGTACGCCGCCTTCCTCCTCCGCGCCCTGCAGCTCGTGCGCCCCGGCGGGACGGTCGCGCTCCTGGTCCCCGACACCTGGATGTTCCTCTCCCGCGCCGGCGCCCTGCGGAAGGCGATCCTCGACCAGGCGGAGGTGGCCGCCCTGGTGGACCTGGGCAAACCCTTCGCCTCCGCCAAGGACACGCGGGTGCAGGCGGTGGTGCTTTTGCGCCGGCCGGCGCCCCGGGCGCTGGCCCATGTCGGCCGGGGCGGCGCGGCGCTGGCCCCCGTCTCGGGCGAGGAGCTGCGGGCGGCCGCGGGGAGAGGCTGGTTCGTCTACCGCTCCCCCGCGGAGAAGGAGCTGTGCGCGGCGATGGACGCGGCCTCCGTCCCCCTCGGCTCCGCTTGCGAGGTGGGGTACGGGATGCGCACCGGGGCGAACGCCCGCCACGTGGCCCGGCGCCCGCCGGCGGCGGGAGAGATCGCCCTGCTCGGGGGAGAGGACGTGATCCCCTACGGGCTGCGCTGGCGGCCCAAGGCGCTCGTGCATCCCGGCCCGCTGCTCGCCCTGGCGCGGAGGCAGATCGGGGTCCCGCGCATCGCCGTGCAGCGCATCCGCACCAACGCCCGGGCGCCCTGGGCCCGCTGGCTGGAGGCGGCGATGGCCCCCACGGACGCGGTGTGCCTCGACTCTCTCTCCACCCTGGCTTCGCCCGACGCGGACAGGCTCTGGGCGCTGCTCGCGCTCCTGCAGTCGGTCCCGCTGCAGCGCTACCATCGGCTGCGCACCACCGACGTGAACGTGAAGCCGTCCGCGCTGCGCGAGCTGCCGGTGCCGCGCGTGCTGCTCCAGGCTCCCTGGGAGATGGCGGCGCTGGCCCGCGAGCGCGCCGCGGCGGAAGCGCAGCTGCCCCAGGAAGCGGAGCTGGCAAACGAGCTGGACCGCCGCATCGACGCCTGCGCGTACCGGATGCTGGCCCTGCCTCCCCCGCTGGTGCGCGCGGCGGAGGAAGGCTTCTGGGGAGAGAGGTTTGTGCCGCAATTCCAAGCCCTTGAGCGGTGGATGTCAGACCCCCTCGCCAAGATGGGCCGAAAGGAGGGAACCTCGTGACCACCGCCATCTTCGCCCTGCTCGCCGCCTCGCTCGCCGCCGCCCTTGCCCTGCTCGCCTCCGCCCGCGCCCGCCGCCGGCAGCTCGAGTCGCAGCTCGCCACCCGCGAGCTGGAGCTCGCGAGGGAGCGGGAGCGCCGCACGGAAGAGGAGAAGTCGCGCGCCGCCCTGCAGGCGGAGCTGGACTCCGGGCGGAAGTCGGCCGGCGAGAAGCTCGCTCTCTTGCAGGAGGCGGAGCGGAAGCTCGCCGACACCTTCGACGCGGTGGGCCGGCGCGCCCTGCAGGCGAACAGCGACCAGTTCCTCCAGGTGGCGCGTGAGAGCCTGGGCCGCTTCGCCGAGGCCGCCAACGGCGACCTGGAGAAGCGGCAGACGGCCATCGCCGAGCTGGTGCGGCCGGTGCGCGACTCGCTGGAAAAGGTGGACGGGAGGATCCGGGAGATCGAGAGCGCCCGCGCCTCGGCCTACGCCTCGCTCAGCGAGCAGGTCCGCTCGCTCCTGGAGACGCAGACCGCCTTGCGCACCGAGACCGGCAACCTGGTCAAGGCCCTGCGCGCTCCCTCGGTGCGCGGGCGCTGGGGCGAGATGCAGCTCAAGCGGGTGGTGGAGATGGCGGGGATGCTCGAGCACTGCGACTTCTTGCAGCAGCAGACCGTGGAAGGAGACGAGGGACGGCTGCGGCCCGACCTGGTGGTGAGGATGCCCGGCGACAAGCGGCTGGTGGTGGACGCCAAGACGCCGCTGGCCGCCTACCTGGACGCGCTGGAGGCGCAGACCGAGGAGGCGCGCTCCGCCCACCTGGCCGCGCACGCGCGCCAGCTCCGCAACCACGTCTCGCAGCTCTCCCGCAAGGCCTACTGGGACCAGTTCGAGCAGACGCCCGAGTTCGTGATCCTCTTCGTCCCCAACGAGGCGGTGTTCGCCGCGGCCATGGAGCAGGACCCCTCGCTGATGGAAGGGGCGTTCGCCGAGCGGGTGCTGCTCGCCTCCCCCACCACCCTGATCGCGCTCTTGCGCGCGGCGGCCTTCGGCTGGAGGCAGGAGAGGCTGGCCCAGGACGCGCAGGAGATCGCCGACCTGGGACGCGACCTGCACAAGCGGCTGGGCAAGCTGGCCGAGCACTTCGCCAGGCTGGGCCGGGGGCTGACCAGCGCGGTCGGCGCCTACAACGAGACCGTCGGGTCGTTCGAGCGCATGGTGGTCCCCGGGGCGCGCAAGCTGCGGGAGAAGGCGGCGCCCATGGACGGCGAGCTGGAGCCGTTGCCGGACGTCGATCTCAATCCCCGGGCGCCGCAGCCGCCGGACCCGGCGCTGCTTCCGGAGGACGCCAACTGAGGGCCTTCGCGGTCCTTGACCACCTCCGGAGCGCAAGATAGCTTCCGCGCCCCGTGACCGCGCCCGCTGGAAAGCCGCCGAGATTCAAGCGCATCCTCCTCAAGCTCAGCGGCGAGGCGCTGATGGGGGACGGCAAGTACGGCATCTCCCCCAAGACCCTGCAGCAGATCGCCCAGGAGACCCGCGAGGTGGTGGGGATGGGGGTGGAGGTGGGGATCGTCATCGGGGGCGGGAACATCTTCCGCGGGGTCTCCGCCAGCACCGAGGGGATGGACCGGGCGAGCGCCGACTACATGGGGATGCTGGCCACGGTGATCAACGCCCTGGCCCTGCAGGACTCCCTGGAGAAGCTGGGCGTCTACACCCGGGTGCAGAGCGCCATCGAGATGCAGCAGCTGGCCGAGCCGTACATCCGAAGGCGCGCGGTCCGCCACCTGGAGAAGGGGCGGGTGGTGATCTTCGCCGCCGGCACCGGCAACCCCTACTTCACCACCGACACCGCGGCCAGCTTGCGGGCGATGGAGATCCACGCCGACGTGATCCTCAAGGCCACCAAGGTGGACGGCATCTACAGCGCCGACCCGGTGAAGGATCCCACCGCCACCCGCTACCAGACGCTCAGCTACATCGAGGTGCTGAAGAAGAACCTGAAGGTGATGGACTCCACCGCCATCTCGCTCTGCATGGACAACGACCTGCCCATCATCGTCTTCGACCTGGGAAGGCCGGGGAACATCCTGCGGGTGGTGCGGGGCGAGGACGTGGGCACGCTGGTGGGCACGCTCAAGACATAGCTGCGGCCGGAGTGAATGCATGGGCATGGCAGAAGACGTGGTCGACGATTTGCGCAAGCGCATCGCGAAGACCCTGGACGACCTGCGCCGCGAGCTGGCCAAGGTGCGCACCGGCCGGGCCAACCCGGCCCTGCTCGAGGGCGTGCGGGTGGACTACTACGGGCAGCTCTCGCCCCTGCAGAACGTCTCCAACGTCACCGTGGCCGATCCCCGGCTGATCGTCATCAAGCCCTGGGAGAAGTCGATGATCCACGTGATCGAGAAGGCCATCAACGCCGCCGGCCTGGGAGTCAACGCCCAGTCCGACGCGGAGGTGGTGCGGGTCCCCATCCCTCCCCTCACCGAGGAGCGGAGGCGGGAGTTCGTCAAGGTGGTGAAGCACAAGGGCGAGGAGCACAAGATCGCCATCCGCAACGAGCGCCGCGACGCCAAGGAGCTGATCGAGGAGTCGGTGAAGGAGGGCGACCTCACCGAGGACGACGGGAAGAAGGCGATGGAGAAGGTGCAGGCCGAGGTGGACGGCGGGGTGAAGAAGGTGGACGAGATCATCGCCGCCAAGGAAAAAGACCTGATGCAGGTCTAGCGAGGATGGGAAAGACGCCCGCACAACGGCCCCGCTCGCTGCTCGACGCGGCCCGCGCGCACGAGGAGACGCTCCAGGCGCACGGGCTGGCGGCCACGGCGCTGGAGCGGTACGAGAACGCGCTCCGCGGCCTGCGGCTCTCGGCCGGGGAGTCCACCCCGCAGGCCCAGGTGCTGGTGCGCGACGTCCAGCGGGAGGTGGAGGAGTTCCAGGCCGCCATCCGCAAGGAGTTCCCCGGCGACGAGGCCCTGCACCTGGCCTTCCGCGCCCGGGAGCGGATGCCGCGGGGAGCGCGCGAGGTGCTCGCCCTGGGGCGCCTGGTGGCGCGCGAGGCGGCCGCTTGCGCGCCCCGGCTGATCAAGTACGGCCTCAACGCGGCCACGGTGAAGCACCTGGACGCCCTCTGCGAGCAGCTGGAGGGCGAGCTGGGAGGGGCCGACCCCGTCAGCGACGCCCGCGCGGTGGAGCAGGAGATCGTCTCCGCCGCCCGCAGGGCTTTCCTCGGGAAGCCGGAACTGGCAGCCTTCGAGGGCAAGTAGTCCCACCTGCTCCGAAACCCTGCGGCCGGCATCACCTTTCCACATGTCCCTCGATCTCGGCGGGCTCAAGGCTCCGGTCAGCGGCATCGACGACCTGGTCGCCTACCTGAAAGGCGCCGAGCGGCCGGCCGCGCGCTGGCTGATCGGCGTCGAGCACGAGAAGATCGGCGTGCGCGGGCCGCGCTTCGAGGCGGTGCCTTACCACGGAGCGGGAGGCATCCGGGAATTGCTCGACGCCGTCGCCCGCTCGGCGGGAGGCACCCAGCACAAGCACAAGGAGAGCGGGCAGCCCATCGCGCTGCTCTCCCGGGACGCCTCGGTGACCCTGGAGCCCGGCGGTCAGCTCGAGCTCTCCGGGGCGCCCGCCCGCTCCCTGGGCGACATCCGCGGCGAGATCGAGGCGCACCTGGCGGAAGTTCGCCGCGACTCGCAGGGGGTCGCCTGGCTGGCCGCGGGATACCGCCCCTTCGGCACCCGCGATCAGGTTCCCTGGATGCCCAAGGGCCGCTACGCGGCGATGAAGTCCTCGCTGGGCGGGCGGGGCAGGCTGGCGCTGGACATGATGCTGATGACCGCCACCGTCCAGGCGAACCTGGACTGGAGCGACGAGGAGGACCTGGCCTCCAAGGTGCGCGCCGCCACCGCCGTCTCCCCCATCGTCACCGCCATCTTCGCCAACAGCCCCCTGGTGGACGGGCGCGACAGCGGGTACCTGGATTTCCGCTACCAGGTGTGGCGCGAGACCGACGACGACCGTTGCGGGCTGCTCGGGCAGATGCTGGAGCCGGACTGGGGCTACCGCCGCTACGTGGAGTGGGCCATCGACGTGCCCATGCTCTTCGTGCGCAACGGCAGCGAGTACCGGGAGGCGGGCCGGCAGACCTTCCGCCAGTGGCTCGAGTCGGGAAAGCTGGCCTCGGGGGAGAAGGCGCAGCCCACGCTCTCCCACTGGGTCGATCACCTCACCACCCTCTTTCCCGAGGTGCGGGTGAAGCGCGTGCTCGAGCTGCGCGGGGCGGACGTGGTTCCCTTGCCCTGGATGATGGCCCTGCCCGCGCTCTGGGTGGGAATCCTCTACGATCGCGGGGCCCGCGAGGCGGCGGCGCAGCTGACGCGGGACTGGAAGTTCTCCCAGCTCCTCGACTTCCAGGCGGAGGTGGCCCGCGGGGCGCTGCACGCCCGGGGCCCGGACGGAAGCACCGCGCTGGAATTGGCCCGCGACCTGGTACGCATTGCCCGGGCGGGGCTCAAGGGGTGGCAAGCGGCCTCCGGGC
>DATKAG010000273.1:0-9362 GCA_035498355.1 Myxococcales bacterium
ACGCCTTCCAGCGTATCGCTGGGGAGCAAGGGCAGCGCCTTGGTGGGCGTCACCCTCACCGTGCCGGCTACGGCCAGCGGGCTGGACTCCACTGCCTTCCGCGAGGTGGGCGGCTACGTCACCCTCACCCCGACGGCGGGCAGCAACGGCGGATCGATCATCAACGTCCCGTACTATGCCGTCACCCGCGCCCGGGCCGACGTTTCGGCCGCCGTCCTCCAGCCGTTCAACCAGCGGCACCCGTCAACCTTCGCGGTGGTGGAGAACGGTTCGGGCAAGGTGAACGGCAAGGCGGACGTCTACTCGCTGGGCGGCGCCGGCGACAAGTCGCTGGGCCAACTCGGCATCCGCGCCCTGGGCGTGAAGTCGGCGGTGAGCGGGAGCGACCGCCTGCTCACTTTCGCCTTCAACACCAACAAGCCCAACGCCACGGTGGACGCGAACAACATCTCCTTCGAGGTGGACATCTTCCTGGCGGGAAACGTCGGGGACCCGGCCGAGCCGAACTGCGCGGGCTGCGACTACCTGGTCTACACCGACGACGTGGGCAGGGCGACCGGCGCGGCGACCAACGGGCAGATCGGCGTGGTGGTGGTGAACAACCACACGGGGGACGGCATCATCCGCTTCCTTGCCACCGCTCCCTTCGACGGCTCGCTGGTGCTGCTCCCGACGCTGGCCAGCGACGTCGGCGTCACCTCGGCGGAGCCGCGGTTCACCTACCAGGGCACCTCGTTCTTCTTCGCCGACGACCCGGTGAACCAGAGCCTGCTCACCGACCAGACCGGGAAGGCGGTGTTCAACGCCTTCAATCCCTCGATCACCGCCAGCGTGTCGGGCACGACGCTGCCCCTCACCCTCACCCCGGGACAGCTCACGGCCATCAACCTGACCATCGATCCCATCGAGTGGAACGTCACCCCCACCGACGGCGTGATGATCGTGGCCCGCGAGAACCCGAACGCCGGAGCCCACAACCAGGCGCTCCTCTTCAAGGTCCGCTAAGACCCGGGGACACGATACGGGTTTTCCTGGCAGGCAGCCGGCTCATCCGGCTGCCTGCCTTGCTTCGGGGAACGTGCTACCCATCGGGGCATCTGCGAAAGGCGGGCCGGTGAGGATCGCGTTCCAGGGAATCCGCGGCGCCTACAGCGAGGCGGCCTTGCTCGCCCACTTCGCCGGCGGGGTGGAGGCCGTGGGCTACCCGATCAGCGAGCAGGTGTTCGACGCGGTGGAGTCGGGCGAGGTGGAGGGCGGCTTCGTCCCGGTAGAAAACAGCATCGCCGGCCCGGTGGGCGTGAACAACGACCTCTTGCTGGAGCGCCGGGTGTCCGCCACCGCGGAATCGTACTTCCCCATCGAGCACTGCCTGCTCGGGCGCCCCGGCCAGCGGCTGGAGGAGGTGAAGACGGTCTCTTCCCATCCCGTCGCCCTCGCCCAGTGCCGCGAGTTCATCAGCCGCCACGGCATGCGCCCGGTGCCCGAGTACGACACCGCGGGCGCGGCGGAGATCGTGGCGAAGCAGCAGGTCCCGGGGATGGCCGCCATCGCCTCGCGGCGCTGCGTGGAGGTGTACGGGCTCTGCGTGCTCGCCGAGCACATCCAGACCGTGCGCAACAACATCACCCGCTTCCTCGCCTTCCGCCGGGGCGAAGCGACAGAGGCGGCGCCGGGGGGAAAGACCAGCCTGGCCTTCTCCGTCCACCACCACCCCGGTGCGCTGCTCGACTGCCTGAAGCTGTTCGCCGAGCACCAGATCAACCTCACCCGGCTGGAATCGCGCCCCATCCCCCAGAACCCGTTCGAGTACGTGTTCTTCGTGGACCTGCTGGGGGGCCTCGCGGACGCCCCCGTGAGGGCCGCCCTCGCCGAGCTGCGCGCCGCGGCCCGCCAGGTGAAGGTGATCGGGTCCTACCCGCTGGGCGTGCGCCCCGGCCCGGGATAGAGTCGCGCGCCATGAGCGCGAGACTGTTCTTGGCCTCGATGTCGGCCCTGGCGTTCTTGGCGGGCTGCCGCAAGGAAGAGAGCGCGAAGGATGCGCCGATCGTCCTCGGGGTCCCCACGGCACTGGGCACCATCGAGGGCCAGGACTCGCTGCGCGCCGCCCAGCTCGCCGTCTCGGAGATCAACGCGGCGGGCGGGCTGGAGGTGGGCGGAGCCAGGCGCAAGCTGGAGATCGCCTCCATCGACACCCGCGAGGCGGAAGCGGGGCTGCCGGTGAACGACGCCCTGGCGGCGATGGAGAAGCTGGTGGGCGAGAAGAAGCCGGCCGCCATCGTGGTGGGGGCGTTCCGTTCCGAGGTCCTGCTCTCCGCCATGGACCTGAACGCCCGCTACAAGCTGCCCTACCTGTGCACCATCGGCATGACGCCCGAGTTCGAGAAGAAGATCGCCGCCGGCTACGACAAGTACAAGTACCACTTCCGCCTGGGCCTGAACGCCCCGTACCTGGTGGGCAACCTGGGCAAGGCCCTCGACTACGTGCACAAGAAGCTCGGCCTCGACAAGCTCTACTTCGTCCACCAGGACGTGGGCTGGGCCAAGGGCACCGCAGCGGGAGTGGCCAAGGCGGCGCAGGCCGCGGGGTGGACGGTGGTGGGCAGCGACGCCTATCCCACCGGCTCGCGCGACTTCTCCTCCAGCCTGACCAAGGTGAAGGCCGGCAAGGCCCAGGTGGTGGTCCCGATCTTCGACATGCCGGAGTCGGGGGTGCTGGTGAAGCAGGCGCGCTCGATGAACGTCACGGCGCTGTTCGCCGGGTTCATCAGCCCCGCCGCGCCCGGCACGGCCTGGTCGACCTTCAACGGGGAAATCGACGGGCTGGTGAACTTCGTCTTCGAAGCCGGCCCCATCCCCCTGAAGACGCCGCGCTCGCTGCACTTCAACGAGGCGTACGGCAAGGCTTACGGCGAGGAGGCGCGGCTGAAGTTGAGCGGCCACGGGCCCGGCCCTTCCTACGACGCGGTGTTCGTCCTGGCGGAGGCGATCAAGCGGGCCGGCTCGCTGGACGCGGACGCGGTCGTCGCCCAGCTGGAGAAGACGGACATGGAGGGGGCCATCGGCCACATCGTCTTCAACAAGAACCACCAGGCCGTCTACGGCGAGGACCCCAAGCAGGCCGCGGCCAGCCTCGCCTTCCAGTGGCGGGGAGGAAAGCGCGTCGTCGTCTACCCGGAGAGCGCCGCCGAGTCGCCGATCGAGGTGGCGGCGAAGTAGCCGGACACGCCGTGAGCGAGAGCATCCTGGCCAGCACGCTCGTCTACGGATTCGTGAACAGCGTGGCGCTGATGCTCACCGCCCTGGGCTTCAGCCTCACCTTCGGGCTCTCCGGGGTGGCCAACTTCGCGCACGGCGGGCTCTACCTGCTCTCGGGCTTCCTCGCCTGGATGCTGATCCACTGGCTGAAGCTCCCCTTTCCCCTGGCGGCGCTCGCCACCGTCGCCGCCGTGGGAGCGCTCGGCGCCGTCCTCTACCGGGTGGTGCTCCGGCCGGTGCGGGGGATCGTCCTCTCCGAGGTGATCAGCACCTTCGCCGTGGGCGTGGCCATCATCGAGCTCTTCCGCTGGAAGGGCTTCACCACCTACGACTTCAGCCTCCCGGTCTTCGTGGAGGGCGGGGTGGAGGTCTTCGGCGTCAGCCTCGACTGGCACCGCGTCTGCATCGTGGGGATCGGCCTCGGGCTCACGGCGCTGCTCTGGGCCTTCACCCGCTTCACCTCCACCGGCCTCGCCCTGCGGGGGATGTCGCAGAACGAGTCCACCGCCCTCTGCCTGGGCATCGACTCGGACTGGGCCGCCATGCTCAGCCTGGCGCTCGGCTCCGCCCTGGCCGCGGTAGCGGCGATCGCGCTCCTGCCCCTGGGGATCATCTCCATCAACACCGGCTACGACGCGCTCCTGGTGGCCCTGGCCGTCACCGTGCTCGGCGGGCTGGAAAGCACTCCGGGGATGATGGTGGGGAGCTTCCTGGTCGGGTACGCCACGGTCCTCACCGGCAACACCATCGGCCCGCGCTGGAACGAGGTGGTCTACCTCCTGGCCATCGTCCTGGTGCTGGGACTGAAGCCGTCGGGCCTCTTCGGCCGGTCGAAGGAGCTGGAAGATCGTGTCTAGGGATCCGGGGCGGCGGCGGGAGCGCCTGGACCGGGGCATCAAGGCGCGGTCCGACGACATCTTCGCCATCGCCTCGATCCGCGACCTCGCCTACGTCCTGTTGCCCCGGCTGCTGGCGGTCCTCGCGCTCCTGGCGTTCCCCCTGCTGGAGGCGGTGGTGAGCCCCTACTGGCAGACGGTGATCCTCAACACGCTGGTGATCGCGCTCCTGGCGCTGAGCTGGGACCTGCTTGCCTCCGCCGGCCTGGTCTCGCTGGGGCAGTCGCTGTTCGTGGGCGCGGGCGGCTACGCGGCGGGGTTCCTGAACGCGAGGTTGGGCCTTTCGCCCCTCTGGACCATTCCCCTGGCCACCGTGGGCGGAGCGGCGATCTCCACCGGCCTTCTCTTTCCCCTCTTGCGCCTGCGGGGCATCTACTTCGGCATGATCACCTTCGCCCTGCCGCTCCTCTTGATGCGGGTGATCGAGACCACCGGCTTTCTCGGCGGCACCGAGGGGCTCCACGGCCTCACCCCGCTGCCGGGGCGCACCGCCGAGCTGTATCTAATGACGGCGGCGGCGCTGGTCACCATCGTCGCCTTCCGCCGCCTCGCGGCCACCGACTACGGGCTGGTGTTCCGCGCCATCCGCGACGACGACCGCACCGTCCTGGCGGCCGGGTTCCACATCCAGTGGCGCAAGGCCCAGGCGGTGCTCCTGGCGGCGCTTCCCGCCTGCTTCGCCGGCGCCTTCGTCACCCACCGCTTCCAGTTCGTGGGCATGACGGCGTTCGCCCTGGACTACTCCATCCTCCCCCTCACCAGCGCGGTGGTGGGCGGAGCCGGAAGCTTTCTCGGCGCGGTGATGGGCAGCTTCATCCTCGTCCCCCTCTCCGAGGTGATGCGGGAATTCGGCTCGCTCCGGGTGGTGCTCTACTCGCTCATGCTCCTGCTCTTCACCGTGGTCCTGCCCGAAGGCATCTTCCGCCTGCTGGTGAGGAAGTACGGCCAGTTCGAGCGGCTGGCGCCGCTTCCGGAGGCGGGCCGTGGCCGCTGACGCGCTCCTGCGCGTGACCGGCCTTTCCCGGAGCTTCGGGGCGGTGCGGGCGGTGAACGGCGTCGGCTTCGAGCTGCGGCAGGGCGGGGCCTTGGGGGTGATCGGGCCCAACGGATCGGGCAAGAGCACCCTGATCAACCTGATCACCGGGTTCGTGAAGCCGGACGCGGGCAGGGTGGAGCTCCGCGGGCGCGACATCACCGGGATCGCGCCCCACCGGGCGGTGAACCTGGGCATCGCGCGCAGCTTCCAGATGGCCCGCCCGTTCTACGACCTGCCGGTCTACAAGAACGTGGTGCTGGCGGTGTACTCCCCCCGCTCCCGCCGGCGCCTGGGGGCGGAGTTCGGGGACCGGGACGAGGCCGCCCTGAATCTCCTGGAGGAAGTCGGGTTCGAGCGCGACTCGCAGGTCCTCTACAAGAAGGCCGGGGAGCTGCCTCACGGCTACCTGAAGCGGCTGGAGCTGGCCCGCTGCCTGGCCGTCGATCCGGATCTGCTCATCCTCGACGAGCTCTTCTCGGGGATGAGCCTGTCGGAGATCGCCAGCATCGTTCCTTTGCTCGAGCGGATCCGCGCGGCCGGCAAGACGCTCCTGATGGTGGAGCACCGCCTGCGCGAGCTCTTCCGGGTGGTGGACTCGGTCCTGGTGTTGCACTTCGGGAGGAAGATCGCGGAGGGGCCGCCCGGGGAGGTGATGGCGAGCAAGGAGGTGGGCGAGGCCTACCTGGGCGCGGAGATCCGGGCATGATGCTGGAGGCGCGCGATCTGATGGTGTTCTACGAGAACGCGCTGGCGATCAACGACCTCAGCCTCTCGGTCGAACGGGGCGAGGTGGTGGGCGTGTTCGGCTCGAACAGCGCCGGGAAGACCACCCTGCTCAACACCCTCGCGGGGCTCACCCTGCACCTCGCCGAGCGCGAGCGGCGCAAGGGCGGCATGCGCATCACCCTGCAGGGGCGGGTTGCCTTCGAGGGCGTGACCATCGACTCCTTGCCGCCGCGGGCGCGGGTGGAGCGCGGCATCGTCCTCTGCCGGGAGCGCCACCCCGTGCTGCGCGATCTGACGGTGGAGGAGAACCTCTGGCTGGGCGGGTACCTGCGTCCCCCGGAGGAGGCGAAGAAGGGCATCGCGGAGGCGTACGAGCTCTTCCCGCCGCTTTCGCGGGCGAAGAGGCGCAAGGCGGGGCTGCTGAGCGGCGGCGAGCAGGAGATGCTCTGCATCGGGATGGCGCTGGCGGCGCGGCCCCGGCTCCTGCTCCTGGACGAGCCCCTGCTGGGGCTTTCCCCGCAGGCGCAGCACGAGGTGGTGCTGGGGGCGAAGGAGATCAACCGCCGCGGGGTCACCCTCCTGATCGCCGAGCAGTACGCCCGCCCGCTGGCGCCCATCATCGATCGCGCGTACGTGATCGAGAACGGCTCTTTGGTGGTGGCCGGGACGGGGGCGGAGCTGATGGACAACCCGGAGGTGAGGTCGGCGTACTTCGGCGTCTAGCCATGACTCCTTCTCCCCGAACCGTCGCCCAATCCTTCCGCGAGGTCGCCGCCCGCTTCCCGGAGAAGACCGCCCTGGTGTTCCTGGGCGAGCGCTACCGGTACCGGCGGCTCGACGCCTGGTCGGACGCCCTCGCCGGATCGCTCGCGCGCCGCCGGGTGGGGCCGGGGGACCGGGCGCTGATCTGCGCCCCGCACTCTCCCCAGTGGGTGATCGCCTGGCTCGCGCTGCAGAAACTGGGCGCGGTGGCGGTGCCGGTGACGCACGCCTACGGGCCCGCCGACCTGGCCTTCATCATCGAAGACAGCGGCGCCCGGACCGCCTTCTGCGCGGACACCAACTTCGGCCACTTCGACGAGGTCCGTGCCCGGACTTCCCTGCGGCAGGTGGTCGTCACCGGGGTGGCCGACCTGCTCCCCGCCTGGAAGCGGATCGCGGGCCACGCCCTCGACCGCATCCCCGGCGGGAAGGTGAGGAGCGGCGCAGACGTGCTCCGCTTCCGCGCCCTGCTGGCGGAGCGGGCCGCTCGGCCCCCGCTCCAGCCCGCCGGCGACGGGCCGGCCGAGATGCTCTACACCGGCGGCACCACCGGCTTCCCCAAGGGCGTCCCGTTCTCGCACGCGCTGCTGCTCGAGTCCTGCGCGGAGCACCGCAAGCCGGCCCTGCCCGCCGTGCCGGCCGGCGAGAACGTCGTCCTCCAGGGCGCGCCTCTCTTCCACGTCCTCGGCCAGGTGTTCGGGCTGGGGGCCCTGCTCGCGGGGGAGACGGTGGTCCTGCTCCCGAACAACAACCTCGACGCCCTCCTCGAGCACGTCCAGCGTCACCGGGCGAAGACCTCGATCGGCACGCCCACCCTCTACCGCATGCTCCTCGAGCACGACCGCATCGACCAGTACGATCTCTCCAGCCTGCGCTACTGCTTTTGCGCGGGCGACGTCCTTCCCCAGGAGACGGCCCACCGCTGGAAGGAGAGGACGGGGCGGCCGCTCCTCCAGGGATACGGGGCCACCGAAACCTGTGGCGGGGTGGCGATGTGCTTCGCGGGCGAGGAGATTCCCGAGGGGGCCGTGGGCAGGGTCTGCCCCCACCAGGAGGTCTCGGTGGTGGATCCCGAGACGCTTTTGCCCGTGCCGCCCGGGGAGGCAGGCGAGATGCTGGTGCACGGCCGGCACATGGTCGAAGGGTACTGGAACAAGCCGGAGGAGGACGCGCGCCATTTCGTCCGCCTGCGGGATCGCCTCTGGTACCGCACCGGCGACATCGTCCGCGTCGACCCGGCGGGCTGGGTCTTCTTCCAGGATCGCTCGGTCGACCTCATCAAGCACAAGGGGTACCGGGTGGCCGCCTCCCGGGTGGACAACGCGCTCCAGGAGCACCGCGCGGTGGTGGCCTCCTGCACCATCGGCGTGCCCGACAGCGCCGTCGGGGAGCGGATCAAGTCCTTCGTGGTGGTGAAGCAGGGCGCCAAGGGACTGGACGGGCCGGCGCTGATCCGCTGGTGCCGCGAGCGGCTCGCTCCCTACGAGGTGCCGCAGTACATCGAGTTCCGCGACATGCTCCCCAAGTCGAAGGTGGGCAAGGTGCTGCGGCGCGAGCTCCGATCGGAGGAGCTGCGCAAGGCGGAGGTCGCTCCGGCGGCAAGGGGGATCTAGCCCGGGGCGAAATAGAAGAGCAGGGCGACGATGGCGTAGAAGGTCATCAGGAGCACGCCCTTGTACCAGTTCGACTTCCCGTCCCCGGCCACCACCGTCCCGATGATCACCCCGAGGAACGCGGTCCCCAGCTCCGCGCGGCTGAAGGCGAGGGTGAACGGCCTGGGCGCGATCGCCAGGCTGGCGAGCACCAGCGCCGGGGCGATGAAGAGCGAGATCTGGATGCAGCTCCCCAGGGCGATGCCCACCGAGAGGTCCATCTTCCCCTTGCGCGCCATGGCGATGGCGGAGCCTGACTCGGCGGCGCCGCCCACCACGGCGAGGAAGACGAGGCCGATGAAGGCGTCGGACATGTGCAGCGCCTTGCCCGTGCCTTCTGCCGCCCCCACCAGGATCTCGCTCATCCAGGCGGCGGCGACGGAAGCGGCCAGAAGGCTGGCCACCGCCCGCCCCGTGCTCCAGCGCGGCCCCTCGTGCTCCGCGCCCCCTTCCGCGCTGCGGAAGAGGTCGGGATGGGTGCGGAGCATGAAGACGAGATAGAGGACGTAGGCGAGGAGCAGCACCGCCGCCAGCCCGAGGTTGAGGCGCAGCTCCGGGATGGCCAGCTCCTCCCCGCCGAAGAGCCGGGAGAAGGCGCTGGGGATCATCAGGCTGGTGGTGGCCAGCAGCATCATGCCGGTGTAGAGGCGGGTGGTTCCCGGGTTGAACTCCTGCACGTGGTGGCGCAGGCCGCCGAGGAAGAACGATCCGCCCAGCGCCAGGAGGAGGTTGGCGAGGATCGCCCCGATCAGCGAGGCCCGCACCATGTCGAAGAGGCCGGCGCGCAGGGCCACGGCGGCGATGATCAGCTCCGGCGCGTTCCCGAAGGTGGCGTTGAGCAGCCCGCCCACCGCGTCGCCGGTGCGCGCCGCGATCTGCTCGGTGGCGCGCACGATGGCCGCCGCGATGGGCACGATGGAGAGGGCCGCGGAGAAGAAGACCAGGGGTGGAGTCGCGTGAAGACGCTCGAGCACGAGCGTGACGGGGATGAAGAGGAGGAGCCAGTTCATCGCCCGGCGACTGTATGATCTTTCT
>DATKAG010000274.1:0-6076 GCA_035498355.1 Myxococcales bacterium
GCAGGCCCACCAGGATGGCCAGGGGGATGCTGGTCATCACCAGGGTGGCCCCCCTCCAGCTCCCGAGGAAGAAGAGGATCATCAGGGAGACCAGGAGCGAGGCGAGCACCGCCTCGTGCAGCACGTTCTCGATGGCGGCGCGGACGAAGACCGACTGGTCGAAGTCGATCTTCAGATCCATGCCCTGCGGCGCCGCCGCCTTGATGATGGGAAGCTGCTCCCGCGCCCCCTCCACCACCGCCAGGGTGGAGGCGTCCGACTTCTTGAGGATGGCGAGGTAGGTGGCGCGCCGGCCGTTGAGGCGGACCACGTTCTCCTGCACCGCATAGCCGTCGCGGACCCGGGCCACGTCACCGAGCAGGACGGTGGCCCCGCCCGACGCCTTGACCGGCAGCTCGTTGAAGCCCTGCAAGGTCTCGGGGCTGGAGTTGAGCTGCACGTCGTACCGGGTGCCGCCGATCTGCGCGCTGCCCGCGGGCACCAGCACGTTGCTCTGCAGCACCGCCTGGACCACGTCATTGGGGGAGAGGCCCTTGGCCGCCACCCGCGCGGGATCGATGTCCACCATCACCTGGCGCTGCTTGCCCCCGAAAGGCGCGGGGGTGGCCAGGCCGGGGATGGTGAAGAGGCGCAGGCGGATGAAGTTGAGCCCGTAGTCGAACAGCTCCTGCTCGGAGAGGGTCCTGGAGCTGACGGTGAGCTGGGCGACGGGGACGTTGGAGGCGTTATAGCGGATGATCACCGGCGGGCTGATGCCGGGCGGCATGATCCGGCTGGCGGTGAGGGAGACCGAGACGATCTGGGCGATGGCCCCGCCGATGTCGCTGCCCGGCTCGAAGTAGACCTTGAGGATCCCCAGGCTGCTCATCGACTGCGAGTCGATGCGGGTGATGCCGCCCACGGTGCTGGAGTAGGCGCGCTCGCTGATGAAGACGATGCGCCGCTCCATGTCATCGGCGGAGAGGCCCGGGTAGTTCCAGACCACGATCACCACCGGGATGTCGATGGCCGGGAGGATGTCGGTCTTCATCCGGCTGGCGGAGAGCACCCCGAAAATGGCGATCAGGGCGCAGAGGACCGCGATGGTGTACGGGCGGCGGAGGGCGAGGCGGACGATCCACATGGAAGCTCCTGCCTATAACGGCGCGGGGCCGGGGAAAACAGTCTAGAATGCAAAGGCCCCCTCGACCTCCGTCCATGACCGATCCCCGACCGCGCCCGCCGAGCTTCGTCGCCGTGATCCTGGCATGGATCGCCATGGCGCTCTTCTCGGTGGGCCAGGCCGCGGTGGTGCGCGCCACCTCCAACCTGCCTCCGGTGCCGCTCGCGACCGTGCTCTGGATCGCCGCCAACTGCGGGCTCTGGGCCCTCTACACCCCGCTGATCTGGTGGTTTTCGCAGCGGTTCGCCTTCGACGCGGGCTGGCGGCGCGCCACCCTGGCCCACGCCGGGCTGCTCGCCGTCCTCCTCGCCGTGGACGCGATGTACAACGCCTGGCTGGTGCTCCCCGTCCTGGGGATGCCGGCGAAGACGCCGCTGCGCAGCGCCGCCGACCTGCTCTTCATCGACCTTCTCTGCTACGCCGTCACCATCGCCATCGAGCACGGGCGCAGGCACTACTGGCTCTCCAGCAGGCTGGAGTCGGATCTGCGGCAGGCCCGGCTGCAGGCGCTGGAGGCCCAGCTCCGGCCCCACTTCCTCTTCAACGCCCTGAACACGGTCTCCTCGCTGATCCGCGCCAGCGAGGACCAGGCGGCCATCAACGCCATCGCCGCCCTGGGCGACGTGCTGCGCGGATCGCTGCGGCAGACGGCGCCGGAGGTGGCCCTGCGCGACGAGCTGGGCCTGGCCGAGCGCTACCTGGACCTGGAGCGGGCGCGCTTCGGCGACGCCCTCAGCTTCACGGTCGAGGCGGAGCCGGAGACCGCCGCCGCCCGGGTGCCCTCGCTCTTGCTGCAGCCCCTGGTGGAGAACGCGCTCAAGCACGGGCGCGCGCAGGACGGCAAGGCGAACGTGCGCATCCGGGCGCGCCGCGAAGGCCCGGACTTGCGCATCGAGGTGCGCGACAGCGGCAGCGGGCCGGCCCGGGGGGCCTCGGAAGGGATCGGCCTCTCCAACACCCGCGCCCGGCTGCGCCAGCTCTACGGCGAGCGCGGCCGGCTGGAGCTGACCGCGGCGCAGGGAGGAGGGGCGCTCGCGGTGGTGCAGCTCCCGCTGCACGAGGCGGCGGGTGGCTGAGCGGATCCGGGCGGCGATCGTGGAAGACGAGCCACCCGCCCGCGCCGGACTGCGGGCCCTGCTCGCCGCGGACCCGGAGATCGAGCTCGTGGCCGAGTGCGGGACGGTGGAGCAGGCCCTGGCGGCGCTGCCCAAGGCGCACGCCCAGCTCCTCTTCCTCGACGTGCAGCTGGCCCGGCGCAGCGGCTTCGACGTCCTCGCCGCCCTGGGGGCCTCGCGGCCGGCGGCGGTGGTGTTCGTCACCGCCTACGACCAGCACGCGGTCCGGGCCTTCGAGGTGGAGGCGGTGGACTACCTGCTCAAGCCTTTCGACGACCAGCGCTTTGCCCAGGCGCTGGCCCGGGCCAAGGAGCGGATCCGGCAAGGGCGGGCGAAGTCTTTGGCCGAGGCGCTGGCCCGGACGCTGGCGCCGGGGGCCGAGCCGGCGGGCCCCGCCCGCACGCTCCTGCTCAAGGACGGCGCCCGCTCGGTGTTCGTGCGCGAGGACGAGATCGACTGGATCGAGGCCCAGGACTACTACGTGGAGATTCACGCCCAGGGCGTGGCCCACCTGCACCGCGAGCCCTTGCGCGACCTGGAGGCAAGGCTCGATCCCCGGCGCTTCGTGCGCATCCATCGCTCGGCCATCGTGCGCGTCGACTGCATCCGCCGGCTGCAGTCGCTCCCTTCCGGCGACGCCGCGGTGGTGCTGCGCGACGGCACCGAGCTGCGGGTGTCGCGCGCCCGGCGCGACGCCCTTCGCGCCGTCCTCGGGGTCTGACCGCCGCGTCCTCCGGCAGGTCCCGTCATCCGCTCCCCGGCTGGCTGCAAGGCCCGGCGAATAAGCCGGCGTTTCGCTACATCCTCAGCGGGGCGACATCGGGCTCGCCTCCTCAAACCAGCTTCCCAGGCGAGTCCGAGCGGCGGCGGCGTTCCTGCCCAGGATCGTCGCCGCCGTCTTCTTCACAGGTCGATCGGGCGGCCTGCCCCGCGCTCCCGGGCCCGGCGCAGGACCAGAGCCGCCGCCGCCGCGTCCTCGGCGGCCACCCCCACCGACTTGTAGATCGTCACTTGCTCCGGCGAGGCGCGCCCGGGCCGCGCTCCCGAGAGCAGCTCGCCCAGCTCCACCACCTGCTCCGGCGGGACCCCGCGAAGCTCGTTGGCCCCGGAAGGGGGAGCGGCCAGGGCGGAGGATCGCGACTCGACGGCGACCAGGGCGTCCGAGACCCCGTCCAGCTCCTGTCCCTGCGGGTGCAGCCCGACCGAGTTGAGGTGCGCCCCCGGACGCAGCCACTCGCGCCGGATCACCGGCTCGCGCGCGTGCGTGGTGGCGCACACCACCTCCGCCGAGGCTACCGCCTCCTCGATGGAGACGGCCTTTCCCCCCAGCTCGTCCGCCAGCTCGCGCGCCTTGGCCGGATCGCGTCCGGCGACGAGCAGGGAGCGGAAGGCGCGCACCCGGGGAAGGTAGCGAGCGTGCGACCTGGCCTGCACGCCGGTGCCCACGATGGCCAGGGTCCGCGCCTCGGGCCGGGCCAGCAGGCGGGTGGCGAGGGCGGAGGCGGCCGCGGTGCGCTGGGCAGTGATCTCCTCCCCGTCCAGCAGTGCCAGGGGCGTGCCGCTGCGCGCGTCGAAGACCGCGATCAGGGCCTGGTGCGTGGGGAGGCCAACGTTCCGGGGGAACACGGAGACGAGCTTGGCCGCGAGCAGATCGTGCGAGGGCACCCAGGCGACCATCGCCCCCAAGAGCCCGGCGGGGGTGAAGGAGGCGATCCGCTGCGGCACCGAAGCCCGGCCCGCGGAGAGATCCACCAGCGCGGTCCCGACGGCCTCGATCAGGGCGTCCGGGTCGAGCAGGCCTGCGACCTCGGCGCGGCCCAGGACGATCACGGGATGAGAAGCAGCTTCCCGCTGGTCTTGCGGGAGGCGAGCAGCTCGTGCGCCTTGGCGGCCTGGGCGAGGGGCAGCTCGTGCTCGATGTTCAGCTTCAGCTCCCCGCGCTCGATGGCCCCCAGCACCGCTCCGGCCCGGTTGAGCAGCTCGTCGCGGGTGATGACGTAGCTGGCCAGCGTGGGCCGGGTGAAGAAGAGGGACCCGCCGGTGGCGAAGATCTGCGGGTCGAGCGGGGGGACCGCCCCGCTGCTCTGCCCGAAGAGGACCAGCATCCCCCGCGGCCGCAGGCAGCGCAGGGATTTCTCCCAGGTGTCCTTGCCCACCGAGTCGTAGACCACGTGCACGCCGGCGCCGCCGGTGATCCGCTTCACCTCCGCCTCGAAGTCCTGGGCCTTGTAGTCGATGGCCTCGTGGGCGCCCGCCCGTTTCGCCGCCTTGACCTTCTCCGGGCCTCCGGCGGTGCCGATCACGTGGGCCCCGGCGCGCGAGGCGAGCTGGCAGAAGAGCTGCCCCACCCCTCCCGCGGCCGCGTGGATCAGGCACATCTGCCCGGGCCGCAGGGGGAAGGTGTCGGTGACCAGGTAGTGGGCGGTCATCCCCTGCAGCATGGCCGCGGCGGCGCTCCTCGTGTCGAGCCCGCGCGGGATCGGCACCAGCCGGGCAGAGGGGATGGCCTGGTGGGTGGCGTAGGACCCGAGCGGGCCGGACCAGGCGACCTTGTCGCCCACCCGTACCTCGGTGACCTCGCCCCCCACCGCCTCCACCGTTCCCGCCCCTTCCTGTCCCGGGGTGAAGGGCAAGGGGATCTTGTACGCACCCATCCGCTGGTAGATGTCGATGAAGTTGACGCCGGCGGCCTCCACGCGCACCAGCGCCTGCCCCGCGCCGGGGGCTGGGGTGGGCATCTCGACCAGCTTCATCACCTCGGGTCCGCCCGTCGCTTCGATCCGGATGGCTCGCATGGCGCCTTCACGCCACGTCGGGGGAGCGCCGTCAAGTGGCGGCGCTCCCGGACGTTCGGAGAAAGCGGGGGAAGGCGTGCTCGCGCCCCGCCGGCCCGTGCTGCGCGAAGCCGCTCACCCGCGGCGCAGCTCGTCGCACCGGTGCGCGTACCAGCTCTCGAACCGGGCGCGCTCCCGGGCGTTGCCCTTCCAGCGGGCGTAGAACTCGCGGCGGGCGCGGTACAGGTCCCCCCACTCGCTCTCGTGGTTGCGCTGGTAAGCGGAGACGGGGCGGACGGTGTGCGCCTCGGGCCGCGCATAAGGCCGGGTTTCCGCGCGGGCGGGCGAGGCGAGGGCAAATGCGGCGGCTCCGGCCGCAAGGACGCTGCTGACGATCTTCTTCATCATGGCTTCGTTCCTCCTGCCCGATCCGACCGGGCCGTTCGTCCCGTTATTCGGAGGACAGGAGCGCCGACATCAACCCGCAACAAGCGCCTTCAGGCAGGCTGCCTCTGGGCCGTTTCCATCCGCGCCTGCGCCAGGCGCGCGCGCACGCAGCCGCCCAGGCGCGCCATCCCCTCGGCGATCAGGAGGGGAGGCCGGTTGGAGAAGTTGAGCCGCAAGGTCTCCGGGCGCGGGTCCGCGCAATAGAACGGCGCCCCGGGGACGAATGCCACCCGCTCGCGCATTGCGTCGGCCAGAAGCTCGCGGGCGTCGAGCCCCCCGGGCAGGTGCATCCAGACGAACATGCCGCCCTCGGGCCGGGTCCAGATGGTGCCCTCGGGGAAGCAGTGCTCGATGGAGGCGAGCATCGCGTCCAGACGCTCGGAGTAGAGGCGCCGCAGGTGGCGCAGGTGACCGTCGTAGTCGAAGGTCTGGAGCATCCGGGAGACGGCGCGCTGGGAGAGGGTGCCGGTGTGGAGGTCGACGGCCTGCTTGGCGATGGTGAGGGTCCGGGCCATCTTCTCCTCCGCCACCAGCCAGCCCAGCCGCAGCCCGGGGGCGAGCGTCTTGGAGAAGGTGCC
>DATKAG010000275.1:0-10142 GCA_035498355.1 Myxococcales bacterium
CAGGGGCGTCCGCCCCAGGATGACGGTGAGCGGGTCGGGGGCGCCGCTCCAGAGGTCGCCGATGAGCAGGGGGCCCTCCTCGCCGTAGCGGGGATCGATGGCCAGGGGGTGCCCGATGGCCTCGAGGTGGACGCGAAGCTGGTGCATGCGGCCGGTGCGCGGGCTGCAGGCGCAGAGCGTGTAGCGGCCGAAGCGCTCCTTGGGCTCCACCCGGGTCTGCGCCTTGCGAGCCCCCTTCTCCCGGGCCCGCGCCACCCGGACGCCGGAGCGGATCTCGATCAGCGGCAGGTCGATGCGCTCGGGCTTCGCCAGGTCGCCGCGCACCAGGGCGAGGTAGGTCTTCTCCGCGCGCCGGCTCTCGAAGGCCGCGTTCAGCGCCTTGTGCGCCTTGGCGTTGGCGGCGAACACCACGATGCCCGTGGTGTCCTTGTCCAGCCGGTGCACCGGGAGCGCCTCCGGCAGGAGCTCCTTCACCTCGTCCCAGAGCGAGGGGCTGGCGGAGGACCGCCCGGGGACCGTGAGCACGCCCGCCGGCTTGTCGACGGCGATGAGGTGCGCATCCTGGTGCAGGATCCTCACAGCTTGCGACCGTAGCAGACCGTCCTGCCGGCGAGGAACGAATCCGGCGATCGGCGGAACGGAAAGGGTCCTGTTCGCGGTACGCTCGGGATTGCGTGCACTCACTGCTCCTCCTCCTCGCCGTCGGCGGACCGCTGGGCCTGCGCACGCAGGGTCCCTTGCGCGAGCTGTTCCTCGACATCACCGGCGCGGACGCCCGGCCCATCGGGCGGCCGGAGATCGACGTCCGCTGGAGCGTGGCCAACAGCTGGAACGAGACGATGATCGTGCAGCGCGGCGGACAATGGGCCAACCAGACCCTGGACGAGCAGGCCGACAGCCTGGCCGTGCGCTTCCGCGCCCCCTGGCCCTGGCTCCCCAGCGTGTGGACGGCCTTCGAATGGAAGCTGACCGAGCATTGGGGAGGGTGGAGCGACGCGCCCATCGAGTCCTGGCACTCGCTGATCGGGTCGTTCAACTACCAGAGATCGCAGTTCCTGCGGAACCAGGTGCACCTCACCTTCGTCGACTCGGGGGCCAGCGCCTTCGACATCCACTCTCCCACGCTGGCGGTGGGCGACTTCACCGTCCGCACCCAGGCGCCGCTCTGGGAAGGCCCGGTGGCCCTCGCCGCCCGCTTCGACTTCAAGCTTCCCGTGGGCGCGCTCTCCGCCGCCGGAGGATCGGGCGGGTTCGACGCCGGCGCGGGCCTTCTCGCCACCTGGCCCGCCTGCTCCTGGGCCACCCTCCACGGCCTTCTGGCCCTCAGCCGGTTCTCCGGCTTTTCCAAGGACACCGTCCTGCAGCCCAAGCCCTGGCACTTCACCGGCGAGCTCTCGGTGGAGCTCGATCTGCTGGGCACCACCTTCCTGATCGAGGATCGGATCCTCTCCCCGCTCCTGCAGCCCGGCTGGACCCTGCCGGCGGGGGACCTGGACGCGATGCTCTCCAGCGGCCTCTACGCCGACTTCCGCGCCCACAACCAGATCAGCTTCGCCGTCCGCCGCGGCCGCTTCTCCATCTGGCTGAGCGAGGACTTCACCCCGGGCTCCAACCCTTCCAGCGTGCTCTCCTGGATGTGGGTCTCCAACGCTCCCGACGTGGTCCTGGGCCTCGCGTTCACGCAGCCGCTCTAGAAATCGTGGCCGCCGGCCGTTGACGCGAGCGTGGACGTGAACGTGGGCGTGGACGGCGACGATCGCGTCCACGTCAACGATCACGTCAACGTTCCCAGGGTTTTCAGGAGAACTCTTCCAGCTGGCGGATTTCCACCGGGCAAAGGCCGTTGAGGGCGCGGCGGGCCTGGTCGGCCTCGCCCACCACGATCAGGAGGTGGCCGTCGCGGGCCGGGGAGAGCTCCCTCGCCATCTCCCGGACGTCCTCGGAGGCGACGGAGAGGATCTTGCCGCGGTACTGGCGGAGGTGATCGAGGCCCAGGCCGTCGAGGAGAGCGTCGGCGATCTGCTCGGCCAAGGCCTCGTGGCTCTCCAGCCCCAAAGGAAAGAGGCCGGCGAGGTAGCGGCGGGCCTTCTCCAGCGCGTCGTCGGCCGGGCCCTGCTCCGCGTAGCCGCGCATCTTCTCCAGCGCCACGTCCACCAGCTGCCGCAGGGTCTCGTTCCTGGTGAAGCTGGAGAAGACGCTCAGCCCCGCCCGCCGGTTCATGTGCAGGCGGGTGTGGACCGAGTAGGAGAGCCCGCGGTCGACCCGGATGGCGTCCACCAGCAGGGAAGTGAACCCGCCGCCCAGGGCGGTGTTCGCCACCACCGCCGCGTGGTAGCGCGGCGTCGAGCGGGGAAGGCCGGGGGAGACGATCCGCACCTGCGCCTGGCTGGCATCCGGCTTGTGGATCACCACCGCCCGCGCCGGCTCCGAGCGGGCCAGGGCGGAGAACTGCAAAGGCGCCCGCTGGCTCCTGCCCGGCCAGCTCGTCTCGAAGGCGGCGACCTTGCGCTTGAGCAGCTCGATCAGCTCCCCCGGGGGCCGCTGCCCGACCGCCGCCAGCAGCCCCCCCTGCTGCTGGTAGCGGGTGGCGTGGAAGCTGAGCGCGTCCTCTCGCTGGAACGTCTCCACGTCGCGCCGGAACCCCTGCGCGGGATGCCCGTAGGGATGCCCCGGCCCGTACCCCAGCGCGATCACCGCCCGGCCGGCCACGGTGGCCGGCTCGTCCAGGTCGCTCTGCAGGGCGGCGGTGGCGCGCCTGCGGGCGGCGGCGACCTCGCCCTCCTCGAAGGCGGGCTCCAGCGCCACCTCCAGGAGCGCGTCCAGGGCCCGCTCGGAGAGCTCCGCCGGCACGGTCAGCGCCAGCGCCGCCTCCTCCATGGAGACGTCGGCGAAGAGCTGCGCCCCCATCGACTCGATCATCTCGTCCACGTCCTGGGCCGGCCTGCGCCTCGTCCCCCGGCGCAGCAGATCCACCGTGTACTGCGCCAGCCCGGCCTTGCCCCGCGGGTCCTCGCAGGCGCCCGCGGGCAGGGAGAGGCGGACGTGGAAGAGCGGCAGCCCGCGCTTCTGCACCGCCATCAGCGTCAGCCCGGAGGGCAGCTTCTCGATCTCCAGCGGCGGCAGCTCGACGTCGCGGGCGTTCACGCCTGCACCTCTCCGGGGATGAGCGTGACCACGTTGCGCCGGTGCGCGGGGAAGGTCTTCTCCGCCACCCGCCGCACGTCCGCCGCGCTGACGGCCGCGTAGCGATCGGGCAGCTCCAGCATGGCCTTCCAGCCGCCCAGCATCACCTCCATCTGCCCGATGGTGTGGGCCCGCCCGTTCAAGGTGGAGAGCCCGCGCAACAGCTGCGCCCGGACCATGTTCTTGGCCCGGTCCAGCTCCGCGTCCCCCATGCGCTCGCCGCAGATGCGGGACAGCTCCGCCCAGAGCGCGCTCTCCGCCCGCCCCGCGTCGACGCCGGGGTTGAGCTTGAGGGAGATCTCGAACAGCCCCGGATCGATGCGCCAGCCGAATCCCACGTGCGCGTCCACGCACAGTTCCTGCTGGTAGACCAGGGCCCGCTTGAGCCGCGCCCCTTCCCCGGAGCCGAGCGCGGTCTCGATCAGATCGAGGACCAGCGAGTCGGGATCGCTTCCCGCGGGACCCCGGAACCCCGCCAGCAGCGCCGGCGCTTGCGAGGGATAGCGGATCACCGACCGCCGCTCGCCCTTCTGGCCCGGCTCGCCCGTGGCCACCGCGGGGAGGGCCTCGCCCGCGGGGATGGGCCCGTAGAGCCGCTCGATCTCCTTCAGCGCGGCGGGCGGATCGAAGTCTCCCACCAGCACCAGCACGCAGTTGTTGGGCGCGTAGTAGGTGCGGAAGTAGCGCTCGCAGTCCGCCCGGCTGATTCCCTCGATGTCGCTCATCCAGCCGATCACCGGCCAGCGATAGGGATGGGCGAGAAAGGCCAGCGCCCCCAGCGCCTCGTCCAGCATCCCGTCGATGTCGTTGTCGGTGCGGAAGCGGCGCTCCTCCTTCACCACCTCCCGCTCCCGGGCCAGGGACGCGTCGTCGATGAGCAGCGAGGCCATCCGGTCCGCCTCCAGGTCGAGCACCAGGGGCAGCGACTCGGAGGCGAAGTCCTCGTAGTAGGCGGTCAGGTCGTTGGAGGTGTAGGCGTTCGAGGTCCCCCCCGCCGCCTCCAGCCTGCGATCGAACTCCTTGGGCCCGTACTTGCGCGAGCCGTTGAACATCATGTGCTCGAAGAGGTGGGAGATGCCGGTGATGCCGGGGCGCTCGTTGCGCGAGCCCACCCGGAAGAAGCTGTAGAGCGTGCAGGCGGGCAGCGAGCGGTCGGGGAGGAGGCGAATCCCGAGGCCGTTGGGAAGGGCGCGCTCCTCGACGGGGAAGTCCTTTTCGGAGAGGGTCATCCGTCCTCGCTGGGGGGATCGAGCGGCTTTCTCATCAGGATCTCCGCCGGGGTCATCAGCTTCTTGCGGTTGTTGCATTCCTTGCACGAGGCCACCACGTTGCCCTTCACGCTCCGTCCGCCCCGCGCCACCGGCACGATGTGGTCCAGGGTCAGCTCCCCGGGCGGGACGCTCCTTCCGCACCAGGCGCAGACGCCCCTCTGCACCCGCCGCCGCCACCAGGCGGTCTTGCGCAGGGCACGGGCCTTCTCCCGCTCCCGCTTGACGTGCGCCGGGTCGACCTCGAGATCGAACCACTCTTCCCTCATGCGCCGGGGGTTGTAACCCACCCGGGGCAAACCCTTCCACGCCTGGGTAACCGCTTGCTCACCGCAAGCGCCCGCTCCCTCGCCCGGACCTTGGCACGGGGCGTGTAGACGTCCGCCCCTGGAGCGGCGTTCCACGGGGGAGGGGCATGGGCCGGATGGGGGCTTGGGCGTGGGGGCTGCTCCTTCTCGCCTGCTCTTGCGCGAGCCGGTCCGACGTCCACGCCCTGGGGGGCATCCTCACCGTCTCGCCCCCCACCGTCGACTTCGGCGACGTGGCCCTGGGCAAGGAGCAGACCCAGCGCATCACCCTGCGCAACACCGGCCTGGTCCCCATGACCGTGGGGCAGATCGCGCAGTTTGCCGACCCGGCCTTCGAGGTGACCGGGCTGCCCGCCAACCTGGACCCCGGGGGCGCTTCCCAGGTGACGGTCCGCTACCGGCCGCCCCAGCTCGGCGCGAGCCGGCGGACCCTGCAGATGACCACCGACTCCCCGGAGAGCGACGGGGCGAACGTGGATTTGCGCGGCAACGCCGTCCGCGGGCTGGCCACGCTCTCGGGAGACTCCTTCGACTTCGGGCCGGTGGTGGTGGACGAGACCGCCGCCCAGGACCTGCTCCTCACCAACGACGACGGGCACGCCGAGACCTCGGTCTCCATCGCGCCGCCCCAGGCTCCCAGCGCCTTCACCGTCACCCCGCCCGGGGAGCAATCGCTGGGCGCCGAGCAGTCGATGGTGGTGCGCATCCAGTTCCGCCCGGGCGCGGTGGCCGCCTACCAGTCGGCGGTGATGGTCACGCCCTGCCCCACCTGCTCGCCCAGGCAGATCTCGCTGACGGGGAGCGGCGTGGAACGGCTGCTCCTGGTGCGGCCGGAGGCCATCGACTTCGGGGAGACCCGCCTGGGCAGCGACGCCGCCCAGCCGTTCACGGTGACGAATCTGAGCAAGGGCCCCTTGGTGCTGCAGTCCCTGGCGCTCTCGGGGAGCGCCGATCTCTCCGCCACGCTCGACGGCGCTCCGCCGCCGCGCACGCTGGGGCCGGGAGAGACCGTCCCGGGTACGGCTCGTTTCCGGCCCAGAAACCTCGGTGCGCAGCAGGGAGCCGCTACCTTCACCGCCTCCGACGGCGGTCCGGCGGCGCTGGCGCTGGCGGGCTCGGGCATGGGGCCCGTCCTGCAGGCCCGGCCGAAGTCGCTCTTCGTCGGACCGGCCGCCCTGGGCACCACCCGCAGCGCTTCCGTGACCGTCACCAACGTGGGCCTCGATCCGCAGGGGACCTCTCCTCTGGTGCTGACGGACGTACATCTGGAAGCCAATGACGGAAGCTGGTCCGTGGCGGGAGGCGGCCGGACGGTGGGGCCGCCCGGCGCGAGCGTGGATCTTCCCGTCTCCTTCACTCCTCTCGCCGCCGGGAGCTCGCAGGCCCTGCTGGTGATCGAGTCGAACGACGGACTGCAGCCGCGCGTCGAGGTCCCGGTATCGGCGACCGGCCGCGACCTGCTGCCCTGCGCGCTGAGCGTGTCCCCCGCCTCGCCGGTCGACTTCGGCGTCCAGCGCCTCTTCCAGCCGGTAGTGGGCGGCTTCGAGCTCACCAACCAGACCGCCGGGGACTGCATCGTGGGGGACCCCGCCATCGTCGCCGGCGCTCCCGCCTTCCGCTGGCCCGGCGGCGTCGCTCCCGCGGGCCGCACCCTTCCGCCCGGCGGACGGATGTCGGTGCGGCTGGAGTTCGTGGCCGAGCAGGCGCTGACGTACCCGGGCGCGGTGAAGTTCTACGTGAGCAACCGCGCCGCGCCGTCCCTGACGGTGGACCTGGCCGGCTCGGGCGATGCGAGCTGCTTCTTCGTCACCCCCGCCACGGTGGACTTCGGCGCGAACACGGTGGGCTGCGGCATTCCCGACCAGTTCGCCTACGCGGTGAACCAGTGCTCGTTCCCCGTCAGCGTCACCGCCGCCGATACCACGGGCGGACCCTTCTCCGTTTCCGCGCCGCTGCCCGTGCGCGTCGCGCCCGACACCAACGCCGCCCTCGCCGTCCACTACCGGCCCCAGGCGGCGGGCGACGACGTGGGCGCGATCCGGGTGTACACGGACATGCGCCCCGAGGCCTTCCTCGGAGGGATCACCGGCGGCGCCCAGGTGGCGGCCACCATCGTCGACCAGTGGGACCAGGGGACGCCCAAGGTCGACCTCCTGATCGTGATCGACAACAGCGGCTCCATGGCCGAGGAGCAGCGGGCGCTGGCGCAGAACCTCGACCATCTCTGGAACCGCATCGCGCTGGCCAAGGCCGACTTCCACATCGCGGTCACCACCACCGGCATGTACCCCTACAGCGCCTTCCCCGGCCAGGCCTGCCCCGGCGGCGCCAGCGGGGGCGAGGCGGGGCGCTTCTTCCCCGTGGACGATTCCCGCCCGCGGCTGCTCACGCCCCAGACGCCCGACGTGAAGAACGCGCTCTTCGCCAACACCGACGTGGGCACCTGCAACTACGACGAGCGCTTCCTCGAGCCGG
The DNA here is from genome assembly GCA_035498355.1 of Myxococcales bacterium. GTDB lineage: Bacteria > Myxococcota > Myxococcia > Myxococcales > 40CM-4-68-19 > 40CM-4-68-19. The sequence continues at coordinate 7,235 of DATKAG010000275.1, forward strand.
TGGTCGCGGCGTTGACCGACCCGCTGATCAGCTCCACCAAGGCGCCCGGCACGCCCTTCCCCGCCGACGGCAACGCGGGCTTCCTCCGCGACGATGCCCGGCTGGCCCTGATGGCGGTGAGCGACGCGGACGACTCCAACGACGTGGTCAATCCGAGGCCGGTGAGCGACTACGTCGCCCGGCTGGTGCAGGTGAAGAAAGGGGCGAAGGACCTGATCTCCTTCGCCGGCCTCGTTCCCCTCAGCTCCTGCATCACGGCCGAAGGCGTGGGCACGCGCTACAAGGAGATCGCCCGGCAGCTGGGCGGACAGCTCGAGGACATCTGCGACCTGAACAACTTCGGCTCGCTCCTGGAGAGATCGCTGGGCGATCTGCTCCTTCCCCTCACCAGCTTCCCGCTCTCGGCGCGACCCCGGGATCCGGCGGCCATCCTGGTGACGGTGGACGGCGCGGCGGTGACGCAATGGAGCTACGATCCGGCCTCGAACCGGCTGGTGTTCCCGCCGGGCGCAGTCCCACCGCCCGGGTCCCACATCACCGCCCGCTACGAGCCGGCCTGTCCGTAGGCAGCCGTGCGCCCGGTGGGTCCCGAAATGCTTGCACCGCCCCGGCGTCGGGGGGATGATCGGCCGTCCGGCATGGCGATCCCGAAGTCTCCCCCCGATTCCGTCCAGGACGTCCTGCGGGATCCGGAAATCCAGCGGCTCCTCGACCGCCCCGAGCACCAGGGCTTCGAGCTGCCCCACAGCCGGCAGATCTATACCAACCGCGCCCTGCAGATGGACCAGATCGGGGTGGTGGGATTCGACATGGACTACACGCTGGCCGTGTACTCCATGCGGCAGATCGAGGAGCTGGCCTTCCACATGACCCTGGACCGCCTGGTGGCGGCCCGCGGCTACCCGGACTACCTGCGCAACCTCAAGTACGACCACGAGTACGTGATCCGCGGCCTGGTGGTGGACAAGGACCACGGCAACATCTTCAAGATGGACCGGCACAACCACGTGGGCCGCTGCTACCACGGCCGCCGCCAGCTCTCCCTGGACGAGCGCCGGTCGCTCTACCAGACCAACGAGAAGATCCGCCTCAGCCTGCCGCGCTTCGCCTGGATCGACACCCTCTTCAGCCTTCCCGAGGCCTGCCTCTACGCCGAGATCATCGAGGCCCAGGAAGCCCGGGCCATCCGCCTCGACTACCACCGCCTGTACGACGAGACGCGCGAGAGCATCGACGAAGTGCACCGCGACGGATCGCTCAAGAGCGAGCTGCGCAAGGACCTGGGGCGGTTCATCGAGCCCGACCCGGAGATGGCCTCGGCGCTGCACAAGCTGCGATCCGGGGGGAAGAAGCTCTTCGTCCTCACCAATTCACTCTGGGACTACACAGACGGGGTGATGAGCTTCCTCCTCGACGGGCGGTTGCCCGAGTACCCCTCCTGGCGGAACTACTTCGACTACGTGGTGGTGGGGGCGCAGAAGCCGGCCTTCTTCGCCGAGCACAAGCCCTTCATCGAGCTGAACCCGGACGGGACCGTGGCCCGGGCCCAGGTGGAGAGCCTGGAGCGGGGGAAGATCTACGAAGGGGGAAACCTCTTCGATTTCGAGAGGTTGACCGGGTTCGCCGGCGACCATGTGCTGTACGTGGGGGACCACATCTACGGCGACATCATCCGCAACCGGAAGGCCTCCCAGTGGCGCACCTGCTTCGTGGTCCAGGAACTGGAGCGGGAGATCGATTACATCGAAAGCCACGGGGCCGACGTGCGGCGGCTGAACGAGCTGGACGCCCTGCGCACCCGCCTGGACGATATGATCAATCACCACAAGTTATTGCTCAACTCGCTGGATCGGCGCATCGAGCGCGGGGGGCCCCTGCCCGCGGACGCGGAGGCCCGCAGGCAAAGGGAAAAGCACGACCTGGAGAAGCTGCGCCGGGCCTTCAAGGCCACTTTAGCGGAGGGCGCGGAGCTGGAATCGCGCTTCGAGTCGGGGGCCAACGCCTACTGGGGGCTGGTGTTCAAGGAGGGGAACGAGAACTCCCGCTTCGGCGAACAGGTGGAGGACTACGCCGACCTCTACACGTCGAGGGTCTCGAACTTCCTCTACTATTCGCCCATGCAGGTCTTCCGGTCCCCCCGCGCGGCCATGCCGCACGAGCGGGCTTCAGTGCGGAGAGGCTGATTTCGCGGTTGAATGGAGCACAGGTGCGAGCCGTCGCACATGGCGCCGGCTCTTTCCCGAGGCAACCATGTGCGGGATGAACCTCCGCCTCCTTCTGGTCGCGCTGTTCTCCGCCCCGGCCTTCGCGCTCGGGGTGGCGCCGGCGCACCTGCCGCCCCTGCCCACCCTCTCGCTCCCCTGGGCAGAGCACGGCCGCCTCTCCGAGGTCACCGGGCGCACGAAGGTGGGCTTGTCGCAGGAGGCGTACGTGGTGCCCCAGCGGCCGGGGAAGAACCTGGTCCGCTACTTCGACTACCACTGGCGGGACTTCGACTTCCTCGACGACGACGGCTCGGCCGGCCTGCGGCTCTACTACTACGACCGCGAGTACCCGGTGGCGCGCATCGCCGGCGGGCTGATCCGGGAGAGCTGGCGCTATCTCACCGACCGCTTCCAGTACAAGCCGTCCGTGCGCGTCCCTTACGTCCTCTACAACACCTACCGCGAGTTCCTGGAAACCAACGTCTTCGCGGTGCAGGAAGGCATCCTGGGCGTCACCAGCCCGCAGGACCTGCGCATGACGCTGCCCTACGCGGGCGAGCGCGAGTTCTTCAAACTGGTCTCCACGCACGAGATGACGCACCAGTTCCATATCCAGAAGGTGGCGGAGCGGGCGGCCAGCGCCGGGCTGGACAGCCCCATCGGGAACTTCCCGCTCTGGTTCACCGAAGGGCTGGCCGAGTACT
>DATKAG010000276.1:0-5169 GCA_035498355.1 Myxococcales bacterium
CAGCGCCTCGCGGCGGCCAGCAGGGGAGCCCCCGCGAGCACGGCACCGGCGAGCATTCCCAGCACGCCGGCGGCGCCGGCGATGGTGCAACCCAGCGCCCCGGTCAGGGCACCGACCGCGGCCGCGGCGGCCACGAAGCGCAAGGCAGGCTGCGCCCGCAACGCGCTGCGGGCGATCACCAATCCACCCAGCGCCCCGCCCGCCATGCAGATCGGGAGCCCATACCTCATGCACTCCGGCCCGAAGCAGGCGTGGCCCAGGGTGGCCATCAAGAGCGGCATCGCCAGGGCCAAAAAGCCCGCGGCGAGGCCCGGCCCCACCGCGCGCCCGGCCGGTCCGCCGGCGAAGGCGAGCGCCGTGGAAAGGACCAGCAGCGCGAAGGTCAAGCCGCAAGTGAGCGCCAGGGGACGGCCGCAGGCGAGGGCCGCCGCCCCCGCCGCCAGCGCCAAGGGCGCGGAGCGCAGCGCCCAGCGCAGGCGGCCCAGCTCGTAGGCGCGGCGGGCGCGCGCTTCCAGCGCCAGCTCAGTCGCTGCCATGTCTTGCCCTCCAGGCGATGCGGAAGCGCAGAAGCGCCCGCTGCAGCCGCTTGCGGAAGCGCGCGCCCAGGGGCCGCGCCCCCTCCGCCAGCGCCGCGATGGTCTCCACGTCCATGGGCCTCAAGGTCCCCAGCACCGCCGCCGCCGCCTCCCGCAGGTCGCGCTCGATGGCCACCTCCTCCGGCGAGGGGCGAACGTCCACGAGCGGCTCCTCCGCCGCCGGCGCCGGGCTCTCCTTCCGCCGCTGGCGCTTGCGCCGCAGCGTCCGGCACTCCCAGGCCGCGATGCCCAGCGCCCAGGCCAGCGCGTCCTGCCGCGCGTCGTACCCGGCGGCCCGCGAGAACACGCGCAGGAGCGCCTGCTGGGCGGCGTCCTCGCCGTCCTCTGGCCCGGCGTAGCGCACGGCGAAAGCGCGGAGCCGCGGCCAGAGCCGCTCGAAGACGGGCCGGAACGCGCTCCGGTCCCCGTCCGCCAGCCGCTCCAGCAGGCGCCGCAGCTCTGCGCGCTCGCCGGCCTCCACCGCCTCGGCTACCTCGTTCCCAGCGGGCGGTCCTCGCACGGAATGGGGCAATTGTCCCCGCAGGGCAGCTTGCACCGCAACCCGGACCCTGCCCACGCGAGCGCGGGCAGCAGCACCGCGGCGATGAACGCCAGCACCGTCCTCTTCATGTTCGCCTCCTCAGGGGCCACGCGCGGTGCGCGGCCTTCCCCTGCTCTAGGCGCGAGCGCGCCCCCGCGTGACCGGCCTTGGGGCGCGCGATCCGAAATGCTAGAGGTCAGGGAAGTCTTCCTGGAGTGTGACGATGAGCAAGGCGCGCCTGGAGGCGTTCAGCGACGGCGTGTTCGCCATCCTCATCACCATCCTGGTGCTGGAGCTGAAGATCCCGCACGGCACCGACGCGGCCGCGCTCCTTCCCTTGCTGCCGGTCTTCCTCACCTACGTGCTCAGCTTCGTCTACCTGGGCATCTACTGGAACAACCACCACCACATGCTCCACGTCACCACCCGGATCAACGGCAAGATCCTCTGGGCGAACCTGCACCTCCTCTTCTGGCTCTCGCTCGTGCCCTTCACCACCGGCTGGATGGGCGAGAACCACTTCGAGTCGCTGCCCACCGCCCTCTACGGGGTGGTGCTGCTGGCCGCGGCGCTCGCCTACTACGTGCTGCAGGGGGCGATCGTGGCCGAGCAGGGACCGCAATCGAAGCTCCGGGCGGCGATCGGGCGCGATCTGAAGGGCAAGATCTCGCCCCTGCTCTACACCGCGGCAATTCCCCTCGCCTTCCTCCAGGAGTGGATCGCCGACGCCATCTACGTGATCGTGGCCCTCATCTGGCTGGTCCCCGACAGCCGCATCGAATCGCGCTTCCGGGGCTCGGCCCCATGACGCGCGAGGACCCGGAGTGCGTTTGGCCCCGAGCTGTCGTAGTCTCGTCTTCCCTACCCCCGGGGTGAGCCCATGCTCTTCCGAAAGCTGTTCCAGGTCCTGGTCGTCGGCGGCGCTGTGCTGGGAACGGGGGCCAATTCCGGCTGCTCCACGCCGGCCAGCGCCCAGCAGCCGGAGAAGAAGGGCGACGGCGGCGCGCAGGCCTCGACGCAGGGAACGGACGCCGGCACCCCCGACGCGGGAAGTGGTTCCGGGGTCCAGGGCTGGTGACGGAAGCGCTCCGGCGCGCGGCCGCAGAGGCCTGGGCCTTCCGCACCCGCGTCGAGCTGGAAGCGGCACGGCGGTTCGCGCGGCTGGCCGGGACGGTGGCCGCGTTCGATCCCGATTCGCCCGTCCCCGCCCTCCTCCGCGAGGCGGCGCAGGACGAGCGGCGGCACGCGGCGCTCTGCGCCGCGCTCACCGCCGCCTACGGTCGAACGCCCCCCGGCGAGACCGCGGATGCGCTCATCGCTCCCCAGGCCCTGGACCCGCGCTCCGCCGCCCTCTACGAGATGGTGGCGGCCTGCTGCATCACCGAAACCGAGAGCGTGGCCACCTTGAGCACCCTTCTCTCCGAGGAGGCGGAGCCCGAGGTGGAGCGGGTCCTGCGGGAGATCGCCCGCGACGAGGTGGCCCACGGCCGCATGGGGTGGGCGCACCTTGCGCGCGAGGCGGCGTCGGGCGACGTCACCTTCCTCTCGCCCCTCATTCCCGCCATGCTCTCGGGCACCGTGGGAGACGGGCTCTTCGCCCCGGCCGGGCCGGACCTGGAGAGCCGCGAGCTTCTCCGCCACGGGGTACTCCCGCACTCGCAGAAGCGGGCCACCTTCACGGGTACGCTGCGGGGGGTGGTGTTCCCCGGGCTGGAGAAGTTCGGCATCGACTGCGGGCCGGCGCGCGCCTGGCTTTCTGCCCGCGAGCAGTCCTGAAGAAATCCAGCCTCGCCCCGGCGCCGCCCGTGGTAGAGAGCGCACCCCATGCCCAGCCTGCTGCTTGCGCTCCTGCTCGCCGCGCGCCCCTTCACGCCCGAAGAGCTTCTCGCCACCCGGCGGGCGGGCGACGTGCAGGTCTCTCCCGACGGCCGGTGGGCCTCGTTCACCGTCCGGCAGAAGAGCCTGGCCAGCAACAAGGACGAGAAAGACATCTGGCTGCTTCCCCTGCCCTCCGGGCCGGCGCGGCAGTTCACCCGCAACGGGACGAGCGAGCACGCCCGCTGGTCGCCGGACGGCAAGCGGATCCTGATCGTGCGGGACGGCCAGCTCTGGAGCTACCCGCTCGAGGGCGGGGACGGGCAGCAGATCACCAGCCTGAGCGGGGGCGCGGACGGCGGCGTCTACTCGCCCGACGGGCGCTTCGTCGCCTTCACCAGCGAGGTCTACCCGCAGTGCCAGGGGGACGAGGCCTGCAACAAGGACCGGGCGGAGAAGCGGGAGAAGTCGGGGGTGCACGCCCGCATCGTCGACCACCTCTTCGCCCGCCACTGGACCGAGTGGAAGGAAGGCAGGCGCACGCATGTGTTCGTCATGCCGGCGGCGGGCGGCCCGGCGCGCGACGTCACCCCGCTCGACTCCGACTGGCCCAGCTTCCGCCTGGGCGGGGGCGACGACTTCCGCTTCACCTCCGACTCCGAGCTGATCGTCAGCAGCAAGCCGGCCCAGCGCGAGGCCTGGAGCACCAACGGCGACCTCTGGTCCATCGAACGCGCGGGCGGGCCGCCGAAGAACCTGACGCCCGACAACCACGGCGACGACGCGCAGCCTCGGCCCTCACCCGACGGGCGCTGGCTGGCCTGGACCGCGCAGGCCCGCGACGGGTACGAGGCGGACCAGTGGAAGCTGAAGATCCAGGAGCGGCGAAGCGGGCGGGTCACCACCGTCTCCCTCGAGACCGACGACGTGGGGAGCATCGCCTGGCGGCGCGACAGCAAGGGGCTGGTAGTCTCCACCGTGCAAGAGGCGCGCTACTGGCTCTACTCCGTTTCCCTGGACGGCAAGGTGCGCCGCTTTTCCGGGTCGCCGGCCGGAGGGGACGACTTCGATCTCGCTCCCGACGGCACCGCGGTGGTGGCGGCCGCGGGGCTGACGCATCCGCCCGAGGTGGTGACGCTGAAGCCGGGCGGGCAACCGCAGCGGCTCTCGCACTTCAACGACGAGCAGTACAAGGACCTGGACCTGGGCACCGCCGAGGAGCTTTGGTTCGACTCCAAGGACGGGAGCAAGATCCACTCCTGGGTGATCCGCCCCGCCCACCCGCCGGCGAAGCTGCCGCTCCTGGTCCTCATCCACGGCGGCCCGCAGGGCTCCTGGGAGGACAGCTGGACCATGCGCTGGAACGGGGCGGTGTTCGCCGCCCGCGGGTACGTGGTGCTGGAGACGGACTTCCACGGCTCGCTGGGGTACGGGCAGAAGTTCAAGGAGCAGATCTCCGGCGACTGGGGCGGGCTGGCCTACGACGACGTGCTGCGCGCCGTCGATGCCGCAGAGAAGCTTCCCTTCGTGGAGCCGGGGCACACCTGCGCGGCGGGGGCCAGCTTCGGCGGCTACATGATCGACTGGATCGCCGGCCACACCGGCCGCTTCCAGTGCCTGGTCTCCCACGACGGCGTCTACGATCTGACGAGCGCGTACGGGTCCACCGAGGAGCTGTGGTTCCCGGAGTGGGAGTTCCGCGGGCCGCCCTGGGAGAACCCGGAGCTCTACCGCACGCTCTCCCCCAGCAGCTACGCCCAGAACTTCAAGACGCCCACACTGGTGGTCCAGGGGGAGCTGGACTTCCGCGTTCCCGTCGAGCAGGGGCTGGGGATGTTCACCGCCCTGCAGCGGCGCGGCGTGGAGTCGCGGCTGCTCTACTTCCCCGACGAGGGCCACTGGGTGCTGAAGCCGCGCAACAGCCAGCTCTGGTACCACACGGTGCTGGACTTCATCGACGCTCACGCCCGACCCACAAGCAAGCAGGCCGCACGGCCGTAGTCCTTTCTTTCCCCGGAGATCCAATGAAGAGACTGCTGGTGCCCTTGTTCCTCCTCGCCGCCTGCAGCTCGGGCCCGCAGAGCAAGCCCCCTCCCGCGCCCGGGGCCGCCCAGACGCCTCCTTCGCCGGCCAATCCGCCCGGCGCGGCCACCGCCGGAGCGCCCTCCCCGGCTCCTCCGGCGGCCGGGCAGCCCGCGCCGCCGGTGGGCGCGGCGGCGGCGGGCAGCGCGGTGGCGC
>DATKAG010000277.1:0-20373 GCA_035498355.1 Myxococcales bacterium
CGGGGCACACCACGCCCGAGGAGCTTCTCGCCGCTGCTCACGCGAGCTGCTTCAGCATGGCGCTCTCGCACGCCCTGGCCAAGGACGGCCACCCGGCCCGCAGGCTGGAGACGAGCTGCACGGTGGAATTCGGCCCCAAGCAGGGCGGCGGCTTCGAGGTGAAGTCCTCGGCGCTGGAAGTGCGCGGCCAGGTCTCCGGGATCGATCAGGCCGCCTTCGAGAAGGCGGCGGAGGGGGCGAAGAACGGCTGCCCCATCTCCTCCGCGCTGAAGATCCAGATGAGCGTCAAGGCCACGCTGCAGAAGTAGCGCTTCAAGCGTGTTCCCGCCTTTCGCGGGAACAGGCAGGAAGGGCGCAGGCCCAAAGCCGCGCCTGCGGCGCGGCAGGGCCTAGTGCCTCTCGATCGCCCCGATGGGCGGGCCGACGCGGTCCCACGCGTCCTTGGCGGCGTGGCGCGCGTCTTCCCACTCCAGCTTCGAGTCGCCGCGGGCGTTCATCCAGCCGGCGGCGAGGTTGGGCTCGATCTCCGTCCAGCCGGCGTCGCCGTGCATCATCCGCGCCTGCCAGCCGTACTGGTAGGCCGGACGGTACGTGTCGTAGGGCTCGCCCGATCTGGCGTACGGCCGGCCCGCGTAGTTCGTCCGCCACCACTCGTCCTCGATGGTGGGGTTCACCGCCTCGGCCGCCGCCTTGCCGCCCAGGCCCCCGGCGACGGCGCCGACCGCGGCGCCCACCACCGCGCCAACCGGTCCACCCACCGCCCCGCCGATCGCCGCTCCCGCGGCCCCGGCGCCCGCCGCGCCCGCTCCCACCCCGACGGGATGCGCGCCCGGCGTGTGGGTGATCGGGTCGCGGTGCTCCGGATCCTCTTTCGTGCTTCGCTTGCGCTTTGCCATCGCGCCTCCTCGCCCCGGTAGGGTGGGCGCACCGGCTCCCGTCCGGAAGCGACGGGCGCGCAGGGGGCGCCCTGCACGGTTGCCGCGCGAGCCTGCAGTGCAAACCCTCGAGCGCATGCGCCTGCGCCCGCTCCTCGTCCTGTTGGTCCTGGCAGCTTGCAGGCGGGCGGCCGACGCCCCGGCCGCTCCGGCTCCCGACGGCGGTCCGGTCGTCGTCGTGCCTCCGGCTCCGGACGCCGGCCCGGCCCCTCGGGATGCCGGTCCCGCCGACCCCGGACCGGTGGATGCGGGTCCTCCGGATGCCGGCCCCGATCCGCACCGCGTCGGCGGGCTGGGCTACGGGCCGTTCCCCAAGGATGCCCTGACCATCTACGGCTCCGCGGAAGGCCTGCAGGAGGCGCCCATCTCCGCCTCCGTCGACGAATCCGAGAACCTCTGGGTGGTGACGACGAGCGCGCTCTACCTGCTCGCGCCGGGCGCCCGCTCCTTCCACCGCTACACCGCCCGCGACGGCCTGCACTACGGCCCGGGCTACACCGAGCCCCCGGACATCACCCTGGTGGAGGGGGGCGGGCCGGGCGAGTGTTTCGTCGGGTACACCGCCCGCGACACCAATGCCGGGATGTTCAAGGACGCCCACATGTGGACCGATCCCTGGGCGCACATGGGCAAGATGGACCAGGTGCTGCTGCAGGCCGACGGCTCGCTGAAGGTGAACCGCTACGACCTGCGCAACTCCAACGACGGGCACTACTACGAGACGCGGACCATCATGAGCATGGTCTACGACCACTTCCAGCACCCGGGGAACCTCTACCTGGGCTCCAACCACGGAATCACCCGGATCATCCCGGCGAAGTACTTCCCGCCCCGGCACCTCGACACCGATCCCTTCAACACCGCGGACGAGCGCGAGTGGTACGCCGACCACGTCCATCCCTGGGTGTGCGTGGGCGGGCCCTGCTCCGATCCCAACCGAGCCTCGACCTTCGGCGACTGGTTCGGGCTCACCCTGGCGGCCGACGGGCGGCTGTGGATGGGCGGCCTCACCAACGCCGGCGCGCTCAAGTTCAAGGAGAGGCTCTCCGACTGGGTGCAGAGCTGGGAGCCGATCAATCCTTTCTCGCCCGCCTTCGAATGGCCGCCCGTCTTCCTCCCCCCGGTGGAGGGCGACCCGGTGAACATCCGGGGCGTCGCCGTCACGCCCGACGGGATCGTCTGGTTCGTCTCCGGCGAGGTGGAGAGCTGGCGCGGCCGCACCTACGGCATCGCCGCGTACGACGGCAAGCGCTTCTCCTACTTCGACCCCATGAAGCTCGGGGCCATCGACTACAACATCCTCGAAGTGCAGGCGCTCGCCGACGGACGGCTCGTCCTCGGCTTCCCCGATTCCGGCCTGCTGGTCTGGGAGCCCGGCGATCCCGGGGGGCACCGCCTCACCCAGCGCGACGGCCTGCCCGGCGAGCGGATCGGGCGCATCTCCCAGGACCGGATGCACGATCCGCCGCTCCTGCTCGTCCCCACCGACGGCGGGCTGGCCGTCTTCCGCAGCGTCCCCTGACGGCGGCGCCCATCGCTGGTAACCTCCGGCGCCTTTCTTTGCCGGAGGGCGGACATCAGCGCTCACTCCACAGGCGGCGAGATGCGCCGGGCCGTGCTGGCGGTGGCGGGCGCGGCCATCCTCTGGTCCACGGGCGGGCTGTTCATCAAGATCGCCCCCATGCCGGCGCTGGCGGTGGCCTGCGGCCGCTCGCTCATCGCCGGGCTCTTCTACCTGGCGGTGATGCGCCCGGACCTGCGCGCGGCGCGCTGGACCACCGCCGCCGCCTACGCCGCCTGCATCGTCACCTTCGTCTCCGCCACCAAGCTGACCACGGCCGCGAACGCCATCTTCCTCCAGTACACCGGGCCCGCGTACGTGCTGGTGCTCTCGCCCTTCCTCCTCGACGAGCCCTTCCGGCCGCTGGACGCCATCTGCGTGGCGCTCTCGCTTCTGGGAATGTCGCTCTTCTTCGTCGGCAAGGTGGAGCCGGGGCAGCTTCTGGGGAACCTCCTGGCCATCGCCTCCGGCGTCTTCTTCGCCCTCACCATCGTCCTCCTGCGCCGCGACGCCAAGGGAGGCGGCGGCGACGCGCTTCCCTCCACCACCCTGGGGAACCTGATCGCCGCCGCGGCCACGGCGCCCTGGGCGCTGCAGGCCGCGCCCGCCATGCTCTCGGCCCGCGGCGGCGCGGTGCTGCTCTACCTGGGGATCGTCCAGCTGGGGCTGGCCTACCTGCTCTTCGTGCGCGGGGTGCGGCGGGTGCCGGCGGCGGAAGCGTCGCTCATCTCCATGCTCGAGCCGGTTCTCAACCCGGTCTGGGTGCTGATCGGTTTCGGCGAGCGCCCGGGCCTCTGGGCGGTGCTGGGAGGCGCCATCGTGGTGGCGGCCGTGCTGGTGCGCACGCTCTTGCCGCAGGCTCAGCGAGCCTCGACCACCAGCGTGTAGAAGATCCCCGCGGTCTCGTCGAACCACCAGTCGAGCGGCCTGCTGGGCGCCGACGCCGTCTCCTGCGCCGCCTCCGCGGCGAGCGAGGCCGTCAAGCTCGCCTTGCCCACCGCGAAGTAGTAGGTGAGCGGGCCCAGCTCCATCTTCCAGGCGCTGCGCGAGACCCACTGCGGCCGGGGCTGGCGGGCCCGGGCGATCTTGTCCTGCAGGATCTCCTCTGCCGACTTGCCGGCCCAGGCCTTCTGCAGCTCGTCGATCCGGGCCTGCACCGCCGCGGGAGATTGCGGCTCCCAGGCCAGGGCGGGAAGGGAGAGGGCCAGGCTCAAGAGAAGCGTGGGCAGGCTCCGGGGGGGCATCGGGGCGCCCTTATACCACCCGCGGTCAGCGGAGGGCGCCGCGCCAGACGTACTTGGTGCAGCCCCTGGTCCCGGTCGCGCCCACCACCGTCCCGTCGCTGCCCAGGGAGATGGCGCTCACGCCAGGGAAGGCGACGGTTCCGCAGAAGCTTCCCTGCAGCGACGCGATCCCCACCGTGTTCCCGCTCCCGGGCAACAGCGCGTAGGCCTTTCCGCCCCGGGCCAGGGCGAAGTCCGCCGCATCGCCCAGCCAGGCCGGCGGCTCTTGCGGCGTGGACTGGCCGGGCCGGACGATCCCGGCCCAGCGGCCGTCGATCCGCACCGCGACGCCGCCTCCCTGCAGCGGCCTGGCGAACGCGGCCGAGCCGGCGCCGGCCGTGAACGGCTGGCCGGCGGTCCCGCTCGCCAGGTCCACCCAGAACCCGCTCACGCCCCCGCCGCCGTCGCTGGCGAGCGCCAGCACCAGGCCGCCGGCATCCTCCGCGGCCGCCAGGGGGACCCAGGCGCCCTGGATGGTCGCGGTGCCCAGCGCGGTGGCGTCGGCGCCGTGCTTGCGCACGGTGAGCGAGCCCGGACCGGCGGAGAGCGAGATGGCCCCGTCCGCGAAAGCGGGAGCGAGCAGGGCCGCGCCCCCGCCGAGCGGCACCGGGTTCTCCAGCTCGCCGTCCTGGGTGAAGTGCGCCACGTCCAGGTTGCTCCCGGCGCCCCAGAGGCCGAGGAACCCGGAGGGTTGGGGAATGGCCACCGGCGAGCCGAAGCTGCCGCTGCCGCCGCCGTAGTCCGGCGCGAACTCGTACCAGGTGGGCGACGTCCCGGTGTGCGCGGCGGCCGCCACCACGCCTTCCCCGTCGATGGCGGCAAGGTCGCAGCTCTGCCCGCTGTCCGCTTGGAGCACGTCGAAGCTGAAGGCGGTTCCCGGAGCCGCAGGCAGGAGCCCGGCGCAATCCGCGGGCGTTCCGGCGTCGGCCCCAGGGTCCATTCCCCCATCCGCGACGCTCCCCCCGTCGGGCGCGCCGGCGCTGCCCGCGGCCTCCTCGGGACGCGAGGGACCGCCGCAGGCTGCGGCCATGGCGATCAAGACGGAGAGCCCACTTGCCCAGCGCATGCCGTCCCCCGGAGGACGGAACGCTGTGCACGGGGCTAGACCACGGCCATCAGGGACACGTCCTCGCGTTCACTGACCGGCAGATCGAGGAAGGCGGCCAGCACGTGCGCGGCCTGCTGCCTCCGCTGCTCCTCGAACTCCAGCCGTCCCCGCCAGCGAAGCTCGGCGCAGATGGCGTCGACGATCTGCAGCGGCGTGGGGTCGGGCGGAAGCCGGAGCCTCACCACCTTGCGCAGCGCCTCCTCGTCGTCGGCGCAGAAGGCCGCGCAGAGCACCGCGTAGATGGCGTTGTCGATCTCGTTCTCGCTCTGCAGTCTGGTGTCGGTCATGTCCCGGGTGTCCATGCCGCGGCTCCGTTGCGAGCCGCGCGCCAGCGCACTCTCCATCGGAAAGGCCGCCCGCGCGCCTTTTCGGCGCGGCCTCGATCTGTAGATCGTAGAAGAGCTTTTCAAGGCCCTTTTCCGTCCAGGTGTGGACAGGAGGATGTAGGTCAGGCGGTGGCGAGCGGCTGCACCGGGCGCACCGCGCTGTAGCGGTTCTTGCCCGAGCGCTTCGCGCCGTAGAGGGCGCCGTCGGCCGAGTGGACCAGGTCCTCGGGCGTGTCCACGTCGTCGGCCGGGTAGTAGGCGAGGCCGAGGCTGGCGGTCACCTTGCAGGTCCGCCCGTTCTCGTCCTGCAGCGTCAGCTCGGAGATGGCCCGCAGGAGGCGCTCGCACACCCGCATCGCGCCCTCGGGCGGGGTCTGGGGAAGGATGATGCCGAACTCGTCGCCCCCGTAGCGGGCGGCCACGTCGGAGACGCGCACGCTCTTGGCGATGACGTTGCCCACCGCCCGCAGCACCTTGTCGCCCAGCACGTGCCCGAACTGGTCGTTGATGGGCTTGAATCCGTCCAGGTCGATCATGGCGAAGGCCAGCGGCTCGCCGTGCCGGTCGGAACGCTGCATCTCCTGCACCAGCCGGTCCATCAGGTAGCGCCGGTTGTGCAGGCCGGTGAGCGGGTCGCTCACCACCATCTGCTCCAGCGTCATCTGCAGCTTGCGGATGCGGTCGTGGGTCTGCTTGGTGCGCAGGAGCGCCCGGGCCCGGGCGAGGAACTCCGCCGGGTCGCAGGGCCGGGGGATGTAGTCGTCGGCCCCGAGCTGCAGCCCGCGCACCCGCTCCGCGGTCTCTCCCCGCTGCGAGGCCACCAGCACGGGGACGAAGTCCAGCTCGCTGGACTTGAGCTTGGGGAGCAGCTCCAGGCCGTCCATGTCGGGCAGCGTCCGGCCCAGCACCACCAGGTCGGGGCGATCGGTGAGGAGGAAGTCCAGCGCCTCGGCGCCGCTTCCCGCCTCGAACACGGACATGCCGGCCTCGGCGAAGAGCGAGCGCTGGAACACGCGCTCGGACTGCTCGGCCTGGACGATCAGGACGCGGGTCGGCTCGGCCATGGCAAGGCCCCCCTTCGAGCGATCGATCGAGTTGTAGCAGAGCCCGCACCGGGCGTGTATCCAACGTCCCGCCGCGCACCTGCCCGCACCCGGTGCTGCGCTATCCCACCGACACCTTGCGCACCCCGCGCTCCTCGAGGAGGGCGGGGAGGCGCTTGCGCTGATCGCCTTGGAGCACGAGGGCTTCGCCCTCCACCGCGCCTCCGCAGCCGAGGGCCGCCTTCAGCTGCTTCAGCCAGGCCTCGAGCTTCCGGGGCGGGAGCGAGAGCTGTTCGATCACCGTCACCTCCTTCCCCGATCGGCCCTTGCGCTCCATCCGCACCACCGCCCGCGCCGGGCCCCTGGGCGCAGGCTCCGGGCCGGGTTCCGGGCCGGCAGGGAGATCGCCCAGCTTCTCCCGCAGGGATCCGAACGGGTTGTGGAAGGGCTTCTTCTCCTCGCTCATGCGCGATCCCAGACGGCGGCGAAGAAGCCGTCGGTTCCTTCGAGGTGGGGCGTGGTCCGCCAGGTGAGCGTGCGGCGCATCCGGGGGTGCTCCCGGTCGAATCGGGCGGCCACCTCCTCGTTCTCCGCGCGGCTCAGGGTGCAGGTACCGTAGACGACGCGCTTGCGGGCCAGGGAGGCCGCCTGGTCGAGGAGGAGCGACTGGAGCGCGGGGAGCCGGGCCAGGGAAGCCGGGTCGATGCGCCAGCGCGAGTCCGGACCCCGCCGCAGGGTCCCCAGCTCGGAGCAAGGAGCGTCGACCAGCACCCGGTCGGCGGCCTGGGGCGCCTCGATCACCTCCACCGCCGTGGCGCGCGCCCGCCGCGCCCGCGCCCGCAGGCGCTCCAGGCGCTCGCCGTCCGGGTCGTGGGCCAGCACCCGCGCGCCCCGGGCGGCGAGCAGGAGCGACTTGCCGCCCGCGCCGGCGCAGAGGTCGAGGACGGTCTCACCGGGCCGCGGATCCACCAGCAGGCCGAGAAGCTGGCTGCCCTCGTCCTGCACTTCGAAGAACCCTTGCCGCCAGGCAAGGGTGCCGAAGAGGTTCGGGCGGGCGCTGGTGACCAGCAGCGCATCGGGCGCGCGCCCCGCGGGCCGGGTGGCGATGCCTTCGGCATCGAGCCTCCGGGCCAGCTGCTCGCGGGTGCAGAGCAGGCGGTTGGCCCGCAGGCAAACCGGACCCGGCACGGAGACGGCGGCGCAGAACGGCTCCGCTTCCTCGCCCAGCTCGGCGAGCAGGTGGGCCTCCAGCCAGTCGGGGAGCGACCAGCGGTCGGCGAGACGCCGCGGCGGTTCGTAGCGGCGGGGAAGGGCCGGAAGCCCGGCCAGCGCCAGCGCGCGCTCCTCGGGAAGGCCGGCGAGGTCGCGCAGCAGCGAACCGAGGAGCTGCGCGGCCGTGCCCTCCGCGCCGATCTCCCAGCGCAGGCGGCGCCGCCAGAGGGCCACGCCGAAGATGGCTTCCACCGCCGCCGTCCGCTGATCCCGGTCCAGCTCCGGATGCGATCGCAGCGCGCGGTCGACTTCCCGCTCGGCCGCCGCGCCCTGGAGCGCCCGGGCGATGGCGGGGAGCGCCACCTCGGGGCGGAGGGAATCCCACGGCGCCTGCCGGAGCCTCTGCACGGCCGGAGTATGTCGCATCCGCGACAGGACGGCTGCCCCCGCCTGCAGGGGGGCGGGGCAATCTCCACCTTCCCTGCCGCGATGGACGATCCACGGGTATTGCTGGAGGAGGGCCGCTTCGAGGAGCTGGCCCATGAAGATCACCCTCTCTGGCGCGGGCTGGCCCTGCTGGAGCTGAAGCGCTGGCCGCAGGCGGCGCGCGCTTTCGAGGAGGCGCCGGACGCGAGCGAGAGCGGGACGCTTTTGGAGATGGCCGGCGCGGCCCGCTGGCTGGCGGGCGAGCGCGACCTGGGGGTGGAACGGTGGGTGGCGGCGCTGGACGCCGGCTACGAAGGGCCGGCAGCGAAGCTGAAGCCCCCGGCGCTCTTGATCTACGCGGGAACGCGCCTGGGCGACGAGCGCTACGTGCTCCGGGGAACGCGGCTGCTCCACAAGCTCTTCAAGCCGAAGATCCAGCGCATCTGGCCCGGCCCGGTGGCGGGCTTCCTCCTGGGCAAGATCGACCAGAAGAGCCTTCTCGAGGAGGGCTACTCCGACCCGGGCCTGGAGCTGCGCCGCCTCTGCTCCGCCCATTTCTGGGCCGCCCTGAAAGATCCGGAAAACGCCCGCACCCACTACCAGGCCGCCACTTCGGAAGAGGGCGCCTCCGTGCTGGAGGTCGAGCATCACCTGGCGCACGGCGAGCTCTGAAGCCCGTGGTCGTTGACGTCGACGACGTCAACGTTGACGTGGCCGTGAACGCCTCAACTCACATACCCTGAAGCCTGCAGCTTGAAGAGGTGCGCATACCGGCCGCCCCGGGCGAGCAGCTCCTCGTGCGTCCCCAGCTCCTCGACCCTCCCTTCCTGCAGGACCGCGATGCGGTCCGCCCGGCGGACGGTGGAGAACCGGTGGGAGATGAGGATGGCGGTGCGGTCGGCCGCGAGCTGCTGCAGGCGGACGAACAGCTCGTGCTCCGCCTCCGCGTCCAGCGCGGCGGTGGGCTCGTCCAGGACCAGCACCTCCGAGTGGCGCATGAAGGCCCGGGCCAGGGCGATCTTCTGCCACTGCCCGCCGGAAAGCTCCTGCCCCTCCTCGAACCAGCCGCCCAGCATGGTGTCGATCTTCTGGGGAAGCTGCTCGATCACCTGCCGTGCGCCGCCCTCGTCGACGGCCCGCTCGATCCGCGGGCGGTCGTCCAGCGCCGGCACCCAGCCGATGCCCACGTTCTCCCGCGCCGTCCACTGGTAGCGGACGAAGTCCTGGAAGAGCACGCCGATGCGGTCGCGCAGATCCCGCGCGTCCATGTCCCGCAGGTCCACGCCGCCGTAGAGGATCGCCCCCTCGCTGGGATCGTAGAGGCGCATGAGCAGCTTGATCAGCGTGCTCTTGCCCGCCCCGTTCTCGCCCACCAGGGCCATCTTCTCGCCGGCGGCCAGCCGCAGGGAGACCCCGCGCAGCACCCACTTCTCGCTTCCCGGGTAGCGGAAGGAAACGTCGCGGAACTCGATCTCCTGGGAGCGGGCGGGCGCCGGGGAGAGCGGGGGCAGGCGCCGCGGCTGCTCCCCGCCGGTGCCGATGTCCAGGTAGTCGAAGAGGTTGGACATGAAGAGTCCGTCCTCGTAGAGGCTGCCGATGGAGGCCAGCGCCGACTGGATGGAGGACTGCCCCTGGCGGAAGACCGAGAGGTAGAGGGTGAGGTCGCCCAGGGTGATGGCCCCCAGCGCCGCCCGCACCGCCATGAACGCGTAGGCCCCGTAGAAGGCGGCCAGGGAGAGCAGGCCGAGCGCGATCCCCGCCGCCCCCTTGCGCAGGGCCAGCGCGCGGTCCTCCGCGTAGAACTTCTCGAACAACGCCTTGTACCGGCGCAGCACCAGCGGCGCCAGGTCGAAGAGCTTCACCTCCTTCACGTGCGAGTCGCGGGTGAGGATCCACTCCAGGTAGTTCTGCCGCCGCCCTTCCGGGGCCCGCCAGGTGTTGAGGCGGAACGACTCGCCGGAGAAGCGCGCCTCGGCGATGAAGGAGGGCACCGAGGCCACCACGATGAGCAGCACCGACCAGGGCGAAAGCCGGACGAGCAGGGCGGCGTAGCTGGCGAGGATGAGCAGCTGCTGGAGGAGGGAGGCGGTCTCCAGCGCCATGCTCAGGGGGCGGATGCTCGCTTCCCGCCGGGCGTTCTGCATCTTGTCGTAGAAGCCGGCGTCCTCGAAGTGGCGCAGCTCCAGGGTGGCCGCCTTCTCCAGGATCAGCGTGTTCACGTGGTTGCCCAAAGAGGCGCGCATCAGGTCGCGCAACAGCGCCTGCCCCCGCGACATGGCGGTGGAGACGGCCATCAGCCCCGCCTCCAGCGCCACCAGCCGGAGCACGTGCCAGCGCTGGGCCGGATCCCCGCTCCGCGCCGCCGCTACCACCGCGTCCACGATCAGCTTGCCCACCCAGGCCATGGCGGCAGGGAGGGCCGCCTGCCCGAGGAGCAGGGCGATCATCCCCGCGGCGAAGGCGCGCGAGGACTCCTTCACCAGCGCGAAGGTGCGCGGCAGGTAGCGCAGGTGCTGCAGCGTCAGGCGGGCCCGCTCGCGGAGCGACTCCGGCGGCGGCGCTTTCACCCCATGGGCCATGGAGCTCCTAGTGCTCGAGAATCTCCTGCACCCTGGCCTTGTCCTCCCGGTAGGTGAAGTGCTGGTACAGCCAGAAGGCGTTCTCGCGGTCGAGGATGCGGTCCTTGAGGATGGGCACCGCGGCGATCTTGTTCTCCCGGTAGACGATGTGGTCGATGAGCACCCCGGCCATCGCGGAGGTGAACCACTGGTGGGAGGCGGCGCTGCGGATCAGGCCCAGCTTGGCCGCGTCGCCGGCCTGCTCGTCGACGGCCTGGACGAAGGCCTTGAACTCCTCCCGCGACATGGGCTGCGGCCCGCGCGGGGCCAGGTCGACGAAGCGCACCGAGGCCACCTGTCCCCCGCGGGCCTGCACCTTCGCCTCCCGCGCCGCCCCGGAGGGCATCCGGGCGGCGATGGCGTACCAGTGGTCGGGCTCCGCTTTCACCGCCATGGGCGCGGTGTCGCGCCCGATCAGCGCCTGCCCCTCGCGGACGTCGACGCGCGCCCCGGCCGGCCCGGCCACCTCGATCAGCGACTGTCCCTCGGCCTGCGGCCGGTACTCCAGGGCCACGTCGTCGGCCGTGGCCGGCGCGGCCGCCGCGGCAACCGGAGCGGGGGCGGGCGCGGGTTCGCGCCTGGTTTCCTGCGCGGTCCCTCCGCAGGCGGCGGCGCAGAGGAGCAGCAGGGCGGGTCTCCTCATGGGCGATCTCCGGCGGGCTGCGCGGACAGCGGATTGGACGTCCCCATCTTCAGCACTTCGCCACCCTTCATCACGAACTGCACGTGCTCGAGGATGGAGATGTCCTTGAGCGGATCGGATTCCACCGCCACCAGGTCCGCGTACTTCCCCGGCGCGATCGCCCCGATGTTGCTCCCCTCGCAGGTCTGGGCCTGGGCAGGGCAGAGGGGATCGAGCAGGGAGGCGGCCACGCTGGTGGCGGACTTGATGGCCGCCATGGGGGTCATCCCGTAGCGCACCAGGATGGACATCTCCTTGGCCTGGTTCTCCGACCAGGCATAGCCGCCCGCGTCGGTGCCGTAGGCGATGCGCACCCCCTTCTTCAGCGCCTTGGCGAACGCCTCCCGCTCCAGGGGGACCATGTCCGGCCAGATCCCCCCGCGCCCCTGCGCCACCCAGATGCCCACGTAGATGGTGGGGCACCAGTAGACGCCCTGCTTCACCACCCGCTCGATCAGGTCGTCGGTGAGCCCGTCGCCGTGCTCGATGCTGTCCACCCGGGCGCCGAGGGCGGCGTCGATGCCGTCCCAGCCCATGGCGTGCGCGGCCACCTTCCGCCCCAGGCGGTGGGCCTCGTCCACCATCGCCTCCATCTCCTCCCTGGTGAAGTTCACCCAGGAGCGCAGCGGACGCTTGGGGTCGCTGCCCCGGTAGTACTTGCGGTCGGCGTAGAACTTGATCCAGTCGGCCCCGTACTTCACCTGCTCGCGCACCGCCTTGCGGATGGCGTCGGGCCCGTCGATGATCTGCACCCCTTCGGGCAGGTGGGAGAGCTCCCAGGAGTAGCCCAGCAAGGGATAGGTGCCGGTGGGGGCGAAGGCCCGGGTGGCCACGAACATGCGCGGCCCCGGGATCACGCCCCGGGCGATGGCTGTTTTCAGATCCACGTCGGCGTACATCGCTCCCTCGGTCTCCAGGTCGCGGATGGCGGTGAAGCCGTTCATCACCGCGGTGCGCGCCGCCGCCGAGGCGCGCAGGGTGCGGTAGGGGATGCTCTCCTTGAGAAGCTGCTCGTCGTAGTCGGCGGCGGTGATGTCCCCCTGCAAGAGGACGTGGGTGTGGGCGTCGATCAGGCCGGGCAAGAGCCAGGCTTCGCCCAGGTCGAGGGTGCGCGCGCCGGGCGGCGCCTGCAGCTCGGAGGACGGGCCCACCTTGAGGATGCGGTCGCCCTCCACCAGCACGGCCCAGCCGTCGCGCGCCGCATCGGACTTGCCGTCGATCAGGTGGGCAGCCTTGATCAGGACGCGGTCGGGCGGGCGCGGAGGGGGCGGCGTTTCCCGGGGGGCCTGCCCGAGCAGGAAGAGAGCGAGGAGGAGCATCGGCGGACCGTCGCATGGCCGCCCGGCCGCCGCAACCGCGGGTTGCCGCGGACCGGGCAACAGGCTACTCCACAGGGAGCATGCGTTCTGGCGACGTGCGGGTCCTGGGGTCCCTGGCGAACGTGCGCCCCGGCGACTGGGACGCGCTGCTCTCGCCCCGCTCGACCCCGTTCATGCGGCACGCCTGGCTGGCCGCCCTGGAGCAGTCCGGCTGCGCCGGCGCGCGCACCGGGTGGATCCCCCGGCACCTCACGCTCTGGCGGGGGGCGAGGGTCATCGCCGCCGCGCCCGCCTACGCCAAGGACGACAGCGACGGCGATTTCTCCCGCGACTGGGACCTGGCCGCCTCCCTCTCGCGGGGGCGCGTTCCCTACTACCCCAAGCTGGCGCTGACCGTGCCCTTCACCCCCTGCACCGGCGAGCGCGTGCTGGTCGCCCCGGGGGAGGACCGGGGCGAGTGCGTGGCCCGCCTGCTGCACGGCGCCCGCCGGCTCTGCGGGGAAGAGGGGTACCCCACCTGGCAGGCCCTCTTCCCCGACGAGGAGGGGGCCCGCGAGCTGCGGGAGGCGGGGATGGCGCTGCGCGTCTCCTGGCAGTTCCACTGGCGCAACGAGGGCTACCGGTCGCTGGCCGACTTCCTCGCCCGCTTCAACTCCAAGCGCCGCAACATGCTCAAGCGGGAGATGGCGGCGCCTCTGGAGCAGGGCCTCACCATCCGCACCGTCCGGGGAGAGGAGGTCCTGCGCGATCCGTTGCGCTGGGCGAAGGCGGCGCACGCGCTGCACCGGAGCACGGTCGACAAGCTGATGTGGGGGCGGCGCTGGCTGAACGAGAAGTTCTACTTGCAGGCGTTCGCCTCCATGCCCGACGCGCTGGAAGTGGTGGCGGCCTTCCGCGGGCGCGAGCTGGTGGCGGGCGCCTTCAACGTCACCTCCGCCACCCGCCTCTACGGCCGCTACTGGGGCTGCTTCGAGGAGCACCCCTTCCTCCACTTCAATGTCTGCTACTACCACTCCATCGCCGACTGCATCGCCCGCGGCCTCCAGGTGTTCGAGGGCGGCGCCGGGGGCGAGCACAAGCTCTCGCGCGGCTTCTTGCCCGCGCTCACCTGGTCGGCGCACGGCTTCTCCGACGCCCAGCTGGAGCGGGCGGTGCGGGAGCACCTCTCCCGCGAGACCCCGGCCCGGGCGGCCAGCGTGGAGCGATCGCTGCGCGAGTCGCCCATCTTCAAGGCGGCCTCATGAGCCCCGTCCGCAAGCAGCAGGGCGACGTGGGCGTGGCCGAGCCGAAGACCAAGGCGAAGCCGAAGCTCGCCCGCCCCCGCCTCTACAAGGTGCTCCTGCACAACGACGACTACACGCCCATGGAGTTCGTGGTCCTGGTGCTGCGCGAGGTCTTCGCCAAGTCGGACGCGGACGCCCAGGCCATCATGCTGCACGCGCATACCCACGGGATGGCGGTGGCCGGGGTCTACACCTTCGAGATCGCCGAGACCAAGGTGCAGCAGACGATGGCGCTGGCCGACAAGGCGGGCTTTCCCCTGCTGTGCACGATGGAGCCGGAAGACGCGCCGGAATGATCGGCCGGCTGCGCTTCTTCTACTTCCTCTACTACGCCTCGGTCGGCACCTTCCTCTCCTACTTCGCGCTTTGGCTGCGCGGCCTGGGATTCTCCGGCGAGCAGATCGGCGCGGTGACCTTCGCCCAGCAGGCGGTGGCCGCGCCCTCCGCCCTGGTGTGGGGCGGGATCGCGGACCGCCTGGGCGCGCCGGCCCGGGCCCTCTCCCTCTGCACGGCGGGGATGCTGCTGGCCACCTGCGGGCTGCCCTTCGCCCGCACTCCCGCGCAGGTCGGGGGGGTGCTGGTGCTCTCCGCGCTCTTCTCCGGCGCGGTGGTGCCGCTGGTCGATTCCACCACCGTGGAGACGATCCGCAGGGCGCCGGGGCCCAGCTACGCGCGCACGCGGCTGTGGGGATCGGCGGGCTTCATCCTCACCGCCCAGGGGCTGGGGCTGCTGCTGGCGGCGCGGGGCGATCGCCCCGGGGACCGGGCCATGCCCCTCGCCTATCTCGGCTGCGTGGCCGGATTCACCCTGCTGGCGCAGGCGCTGCCGCCCATGGAGGCCCATCCCCAGCGGCCGCACTTTCGCGACATCCTGCCGCTCTTGCGAAACCCTCGCCTGCTCTTCCTTCTGGCCATCTGCGCCGCCCACTGGACGGCCTGCGCTCCCTACCACCTGCTCTTCGGGGTGCTGGTGCGGGACCTGGGGCTGCCCTCCTCGGTGACGGGAGCGGCCCTGGCGACGGGGGTGGCGGCGGAGCTGTTCGCGCTGCTCGCCTTCCCCGCGCTGCTGCGCCGCTTCTCCTTGCGCCTCCTCTTCGCCTCCGCCTTCGCCGGGAGCGCGCTGCGCTGGGCGGTCCTCTCCCGCGTGCACGGCGCGCTCCCCCTGGTCGCCCTGCAGCTCCTGCACGCGCTCAGCTTCGGGTTCTTCTGGGGATGCGCGGTGGAAGGGATGCAGCGGATCGTCCCCGTGCACCTGCGCGCCACCGGGCAGGCGCTCTTCTCCGCCCTGGTGTTCTTCGGCGGCAACGCCCTGGGCTACGCGCTCTCCGGCGCGGCCTACGACCGGTTGGGCAGCGCCGCGCCGCTCTACGCGGGGGCGGCCGCGGTGGAGCTGCTGCCGCTGCTCCTCCTGCTCCTCCCCCTGTCGCCCGAGGAACCGCGTGCATAGCTTGCGCGCGAGCGGGGAGTCTTGCGCCCTCTGCGGGCGCGAAGGAGAGCGGATGCCGAAGTCCTGGAGCAACAAGCGCGAGAGGCAGTACGAGCACATCAAGAGCAGCGCTCGCCGCAGGGGGCGGAGCACCGCCACCGCCAAGCGCATCGCCGCCGCCACGGTGAACAAGACCCGCCGCAAGAAGGGCGAGACCAGGGGCGGCAGCCGCTCTCGCAGACGCAGCCGGAGGTAGGCGCAGCAAACACCCGGCGGTGACAGGGCCTGTGGTAACACCGGCCCGATGCTGGCCGCCCTCCTGCTCGCCCCGCTGCTGGTCTTCCACGGCAACGTAGCGCTGCTGGAGGACGTCTACCGCAGCGCCCTGGATCTGCCGGGCGGCACCAGGGCCACACCGGCCACCGCCCGCACGGTCGCCACCCGCCTCTCCAGCTTCCTGCACCGGGCCGGCTACGCGCTGGCCACGGTGCGCGCGCGGGTGGACGGGGACCAGATCGTCGTCGACATCGACGAGGGCCGGCTGGACAAGGTGATCTTCGTGGGCGGCGGCGCCTTCGAGACCCTGCGCATGCGCCTCGACCTGCACCTCGCCGAGGACGTGTTCAACCAGCCGGAGCTGGAGCGGCAGCTGCGCAGCATGGCCCGCCGGCTGGGGCTGGGCGAGTTCGCCTACGAGATCGTGCCCGTGCCGGGCATGACGGCGCCCACCGCGCCCGCTTCCGAGATCGATCCGCTGGAGAAGATCGGCCTGGCCCGGCGCGGCCGCCCTTACGAGCTGCACATCCTGGTGCAGCCGGGGACCTTCCGCCCCGGCCTCTCCCCGGAGCTGGAGGTCGACTCGGTGGAAGGCGGGGCCATCGGCGCCACGTACCACTCCGGGCGCCTCTTCTTCCAGGACGACCGCTGGGAGCTGGGGGGCCGCATCGCCGGCGCCCTGCGCCAGGAGCTGGAGGGCCAGGGGTCGACCTTCACCTTCACCCGCGCCCTGGGCGAGCTGCAGTACCAGTTTCCGCCCATCGCCGGCGTGCTCCGCCCTTCGCTGACCGGCAGCGCCGCCCTGAACGACAACCAGCGCGCGGACCTGCGCCTGGAGAGCTACATGTACGCCACGCTGGACGGGGGCCTCCACCTGGTCTTCACCCCCGTCCCGCTGCTGCGCAGCTCGGTGGGCGGCGGGATCCAGCGGCGCATGCTTTACGACGTGCAGCCGGTGACGGGATCGACGGTTCCTTCCTCCTATTCCGTGTTCCAGACCCGGTCGTTCGCGGAAGCGACCCTGGAGCTGACCTTCGATCCGGAAACCTTGCGCCGCGACCGCCACCACCGCCTGGGCTTCGACGCCAAGGTCTATGGGCCGCCCGACCCGCCGGGGCAGAGCGCGCTGCACCTGGGCGCCTGGTACCAGAAGATGTTCGGCTTCGGCTGGAACGAGCTCTGGGTGGAGGTGAACGGGATGTCGCGCACCGGCTGGATCCTCTTCCCCGAGGAGGCCTCGATGAGCGGGCCCTTGCGCGGGCCGTTCGGCGACCAGTACGCGCGCAAGTTCGCCTCGCTGGACCTCGAGTTCCGCTACTCGCTCCTGCGCGACGTCTTCAAGCTGGGGCTCTTCCACAACCTGGTGGCGTACGGCGCCATCGACCGCAACACGGACCGGGAGAGCGCCGCCCTGGCGGACTCCCTGGGGCTCGGCATCCACGCCCTGCTGATCGACGAGTTCCAGCTCGACGCCTGGTTCGGCGTGGGCTGGTCGACGCTCGGAACGTTCGATCGGGGCGGGGCGCTGCAGATCCGCCAGGCGTTCTGATTCAGTGGCTGGCGACCCGCAGGTCCAGCGCCGCCGCGATCTCCTTCGCCTTGGCCTGGATCAGCTTCGTATTCCGCGGCCCCATCCGCAGCATCAGCTTTTCCACCGGCCCCATCGCCTCCAGCTTCTCGTCGGCGAAGGCGTAGACCATCCCCTTGTGGACCAGGCGGGGGGCGCTCTCCAGCACCGGGGCGTCGATGATCCGCTTCAGCGCCTTGGCCGCCACCTGGTCGAAGCTGCGGTCCGGGTAGCCGAGCTTGTGGTAGGCGCTCTCCAGCATCGGGTGCAGGTCGCGCACCACCTGGGCGGCGCCCTTCGCGTCCACCGAGGCGATCACGTCCGCGATCAGGTCGTAGCGCAGCGTGTCCAGCCGGTCCGACTTCTGCGGGTTGACCTTGATGAAGTCGAGCTGCTTGCGGGGGTTCACGTCCAAAGCGACGTTGTCGACCGTCACCACGAAGCGGTCGAGCAGGTCGGTCGCCGCGAGCCACTGCGCCCACTCCGGCCGCGAGGAGAGGGCGGCCAGGTCCTTGCGCATCTGGGAGTCGCTCTTCTCCGCCGGCGGCAGCGGCGCGTCGGGCGGCCTGGCGGCGGGGGGCGCGGTTTCCGCCACCGGCTGCGGCGCCTCCTGCTTCGGGCCTCGAAGGGCAAAGAAAACGGCGACCGCGATCACAGCGGCGGCGCCGACTATCCACGGCCAGCGCTGATTTCCCATGGGCAAGGAACAGTGCCACGAACGCGGGCATTTCTGTTGAAAATCACCCCACAGCGTTCACCAGGGCACCGAACGCGCCCGGCACCCTGGCCAGCGTGCGGAACGCGGCCTTGCGCAGGGCTGGCCTGCGGGAGAGGGCGACCAGCGCCTGCGCCGGGAGCGCGTAGGCCAGCCAGCGGGGGCGCAGTCTGCTGGCGAACACCCGCAGCGCCGGCCGCAAGTCGGTGGAGAGGTCCGCGGGCAGCGAGTCCATCAACAGGCCGGAGGCGGCGAAGCCCAGCGACAGCCCCTGCCCGGTGATGGCGTCGATGTATCCGGCGGCATCCCCCACCAGCGCCAGTCGCTCCGCCCAAACCCGCCGCACCCGCTGGAGCAGCGGCCCGGCGCCGCGGATCCCCGATGTGCCGGGCGCGCCGGCCAGGCGATCGCGCAGGGTGGGGAAGCGCTCCAGCAGGGTGGGGAAGTCCTCGTTCGCCTCCCGGTCGCGGAGCAAGGCAACGTTGACGGTGCGCGGGCCGACCGGCGTCACGTAGGCCTCCATGTCCTCCGCCCAGTAGACCTCCACGAAGTCGGTCCACGGCGTCAGCTCGAAGTGGCGCCGCACGCCGAACCGCGGCGGGGCATCGCCGGCCGGCAAGTAGAGCCCGGCGGCCCGCCGGAGGGGGGAGTGCAGGCCATCGGCAGCGATCAAGAGGCGCGCTTCCAGGCCGCCGGCGGTGGTCTCGAGCTCGATCAGGTCGCCCCGCGGGCGCGCCGCGAGCACCGCGCCCGGCCTGAGCGAGGCGCCGCTGGCCAGCGCCTTGTCCCGCAGCGCCTCCGCCAGCTCCGTGCGGCGGATCCCCAGCCCGCAGCCTGCCCGGAAACGGGCGGAGAGCACGGTCCCGTCCTCCTGCAGGTAGCGGATCCCGCGAAAGGGGGTACAGCGCTCTTCCGGGATCCGCACCCCGAGGCGTTCCAGCTCCAGCACGCCGGAGGGCATCAACCCCTCGCCGCAGGCCTTGTCGGGCTTGCCGGCCTGGCGCTCGAAAAGGACCGCGCGGAAGCCGCGCTGCCTGGCGCGAACGGCGGCGGCCAGTCCGGCTGGTCCGCCGCCGGCGACGACGACCTCTTCCATCAGCCGCGCATTCTAGCCAGCCACGACCGCGCGGTCTCCCTCGCCACGTGCGCCAGGGTGACGCGGTCCGGGGGGCGCAGCTCGCCGGCCTGGAGCTGTCGCAGCGCCTCTCCCCGGCGCAGCTTGCCGCTGGAAGTGCGCGGCAGGGTCCCGGGCGGGAGCAGGCGCACCGCGGGAGGCCGGATGCCGGTGCGCTCGGTCACCCGGGCGCGGATCTGCTCCAGGTCGGCGGCGCCGTCCGCCTCCACCAGCAGCACCAGCTCCTCTCCCTCCTCGGTGGGAAGGGCGACCGCGGCGGCGCACCCGGGGCGGACGCCGGGGAGGCCGTCCAGGGCATCCTCGAACTCCTGGGGAGAATGGTTGCGGCCGTGAAGGATGACCACTTCCTTGGCGCGCCCGGTGACGAACAGCTCCCCCAGTTCCTCGAATCCCAGGTCGCCGGTGTCCAGCCATCCCGCGCGCAGCGCCGCGGCGGTGGCCCCGGGGTCGCCGTAGTACTCCCGCATCACCGAGGGGCCGCGGACGAAGATCCGTCCCCCGCGCGCCTCCACGTCGATCCCCGGCAAGGGCCTCCCCACCGAGGCCAGCTCGCGGGTCCCTCGCAGGGTGGTGCGGGTCCCGCGGCCGGGCGGGGTGAAGGTGACCGCCAGCGAGGCCTCGGAGAGGCCGTATACGGGCATGAGCGCGCGGGGATCGAATCCGTGGGGCGCGAGGCGCTCGCAGAACCTGCGCAGCACCGCGGGCGCCACCGGCTCCGCGCCGTTGAGAGCGAACCTCCAGGAGGAGAGATCGACACCCGCCAGCTCGACGGGCCGGGCCCGGCGCACGCAGAGCCCGTAGGCGAAGTTGGGCGCGACGGAGATGGTGGCTCGCTTGCGGGAGATGGCCCGCAGCCAGAGCGCGGGCCGGGCGAGGAACGCCTCCGGGGGGATGAGCGTCAGCGGCCCCGGCCGGTAGACGGCGAGCAAGAGGCAGCCGATCAATCCCATGTCGTGGTACAGCGGCAGCCAGGAGACGCCGGCCTGGGCATCGTCGCCCGGCACGATGGTCTCGATCGCCGCCACGTTCGCCAGCACGTTTTCGTGGGTCAGGGCCACCGGCTTGGGATCGACGGTGGTGCCGCTGGAGAACTGGATGAGCAGCACGTCCTGGGCCCGCGCCGGCGTTTCCAGCGGCGCTCCCCGGGGCACGCCCTGCAGGCCAAGCTCGGGCCGGGCGGCGGCGACCGACACCCCCAAAAAACGCGAGGTGGGCGGCTCGCTCAGCACCACCCGGGCGCCGCAGGCCTGCAGCATGCGGGCGGTGCGCCGGTGGTACTCCTCCATCCTGCCCAGGCGCACCGGCGGGTAGAGGGGCACCGGAACCGCCCCGGCGAGGACCGAGCCGAAGAACGCGTCCATGAAAGACGGGCCGGTGGGCAGGACGATGGCCACCCGGTCGCCCGGCCGCACTCCCAGGTCCCGCAACCCTCCCGCCGCCCGCCGCGCCCTCTGCCAG
>DATKAG010000278.1:0-7847 GCA_035498355.1 Myxococcales bacterium
GTAGTGGAGGCTCCATGCGCCCAATTCTCCTCGGTTTGCTCCTCGCGCTCGGC
Organism: Myxococcales bacterium; assembly: GCA_035498355.1. Taxonomy (GTDB): domain Bacteria; phylum Myxococcota; class Myxococcia; order Myxococcales; family 40CM-4-68-19; genus 40CM-4-68-19. Next base: position 54 of record DATKAG010000278.1, read on the forward strand.
TCGTCCGCCGGGCAGGCCGCCCCCGCCGTCAAGGGCAAGACCAACATGTTCCGCAGCGCCTACGACGCGCCGAAGGATCCCAAGCACAAGGACTATTACGAGCGCCTGAAGAAGGACAGGATCCTGGAGAGGTTCGGGGATGTGCTGGGCTCGCTGCGGCTCCCCAAGCCGCTCTTGATCAAGTTCGCCGGTTGCGACGGCACCATCAACGCCTGGTACGAGCCCGCCGACGGCACCGTCACCTTCTGCTACGAGTACGTCGACGACCTGTGGAAGACCTCCCGCGGGGCCAAGGAGGTGGGCATCGACCCCGACGCCTCCTGGGAAGGCTCCCTGGTCTTCATCCTCCTCCACGAGACCAGCCACGCCGTCTTCGACCTGCTCAAGGTCCCCATCCTCGGAAGGGAGGAGGACGCGGCCGACCAAGTGGCCGCCTTCGTGCTTTTGCAACTGGGCGAGGGGGCCGCGCGCAGGACGCTGGGCCCCGCCGCCTGGATGTACCTGCACGACTCCAAGGGCCACATGCCCGACCAGAGCGACTTTGCCGACGTCCACGGCCTGGACGTGCAGCGCTTCTACAACGTCCTCTGCATGGCGTACGGCAGCAATCCCGCGGCCTTCAAGGGGATGGTGGACAAGGGATACCTGGACAAGGACCGTGCGGAGGGCTGCCCGGACGAGTTCCACCAGGTGGCCTTCGCGGTGAAGACGCTGATCGATCCCAGCGTCGACGTGGAGATGGCCAAGCGCATTCGCAGCGCCCACAAGGCCCGATGGGAGCACGTGGACAAGCCCGCCAACATGCCGCCCAAGTCCCAGGTGAAATGAGCACAAGGTCCAATGTTCCCGGCCGGCTCACCGGTGGCAGAGACAGCCCCGGATGGACCCGGACCAAGGAGAAAGAGCATGCAGACCGCAAGGCTGGCAGTGATGCTCGCCGCGCTCGGCGCCGCGAGCACGGCGCGCGCCGACGAGATGAAGCCGACGTTCCACGCGTCGAAGTCCTCGACGGTGACCGCCACGGTCAAGTCGGTGGACCAGGCGACGCGGATGGTGACGCTGCAGAACGACGACGGCGAGATCACCTTCAAGGCGGACCAGCGGGTGAAGAACCTGGCCCAGGTGAAGCCGGGCGACATCCTCACCGCCACCCTCACCGAGTCGCTGGACGCGCGGGTGCTGAAGAAGGGCGAGTCGGTGCCGGTGGCCTCGGAAGGCGCGGCCGCGGCCGGCGCTCCCCTGGGCCAGAAGCCGGCGGGCTACGCGCAGAAGGAAGTCTACGTGGTGGCGACGGTCACCAAGATCGACAAGAAGAAGATGATCGTCACCCTCAAGGGCCCCAAGGGGAACGAGTATCCCATCCAGGCCAAGGACAAGAACAACGTGGCCAAGCTGAAGGTGGGCGACAACATCGAGATCCACGCGGTGCGGGCGCTGGCCGTACAGGTGTCGACTCCAGCCGCCCCGAAGTGAGAGACTGACATCGGGAGCGCAACCAGGAGGAGCATCATGCCCCGCGCGCGTGCAGTGCTTGCAGTGGCGATGGCCGCCGCCGCCTGCTCTTCGGTGAAGGTGCAGAGCGAGTGGGACCGGGCGGCGAATTTCAAGGGATACAAGACGTACGCCTGGATCACCCAGCAGCCCGGCCCCGAGCAGGCGCCGCCGGCGCGCGACCCGCGCATCCGCGAGGCGGCCATCTCGCACGTGAACGCGGCCCTCAAGTCCAAGGGCCTCGCCCTGGTGGAGTCGGGGCAGTCGCCGGACCTGTTGGTCGCCGTCCACGGCTGGGCGGTGAACCGCATCGACGTGCGCAGCTACGGGTACGCGTACGGGCCTTCGCCCTACTACGGCATGTATCCCACGCTCGCCACGGGCGGCGTCGACGTGCGGCAGTACCGCGACGGCACGCTGATCATCGATCTCATCGACTCGGGAACCCACCAGATGGTCTGGCGGGGCACGGCCACCGATACCTTCGACCCCGGGGCCGAGGCCAAGACGGTGGCCAACGCCATCGACAAGACGCTGGACCAGTACCCGCCGCCAGCGACGAATTAGAGCGTGAGCTCCAGCGCCAGCGTGAGCATGGTGTCCAGGTTCATCTTGCCCGGCGGGGGAGAGGTGTCTTCCGCGATGGTGTAGGAGACCGCGAACGCCAGCTTGCGCTGGATCTGGGTGGCGAGCTTGATCACGTTGTTGAGCAGGAGCCGAGGCCCCCCGTCCGGGAGGTTCACCAGGGCCGTCAGCTCGTCCGTGAGCACGGCGTCGCGGCTGAGCGTGTAGCGGAAGGCGAATCCGCCCCTGGGGGCCGCGATGGTGACGTCGGGCGGGTTGTCCGGATTGGGATAGTACTGGAACCGGTACTCCCGCCCACCGCGGACGCCGAAGTCGAGGCGGAAGGAGCGGGTCTGGAAGTCGCCCTCCTTCTCGTCCACCAGCTGCAGCGAGGTACCCACCTCCGCCGCGGGGCGCCACTCGATGGACTTGAGGTGATCGGCGTCGACGTCGCCCTCCAGGTAGAGGGAGACCACCGGGGTGAAGCGGCGCGCGCCGCGCAGGGCGGCCGCGCCGTTCAGGGCGCTGGTGCTCTCCACCCCCGTGGCGGGATCGGTGGACCGGGCATAGGCCCCGCTGCCCTTGAAGCCGTAGATCCAGCCGGGAGTCTTCCATTCCAGCGCCGCGTTGAAGGAGACCGCGGTGCTCTCGGAGTTCCCGGTGAGGCGGACCCCGCCGAGACCGACCGTCCCGGCAAAGGTGCTCTCGGGGGCCGGCGGCGCACCCGGGGCCGCGGCCGCCTGGGCCAGCAAGGCTGCGACGAGGGAAAGGAACATGGCAAGTCCTCCCGGGTGGATGCTTGGAGCGCAAAACCCGCGTCCGCGCGATGGGTCCTTGGTCCAATTCCGCTCGCGGACGCCGCCCCGCATGCTGCGCGGCCGTGGTTGTATTGACCGCCCTTGCCGCGCTGGCGCTCGCGCTGGACGCTCCCGCGGACCCCGAGCCCAAAGCTCCGGTCGCCGGCGCGCCGGTACAGGTCGGCCTCAACCGCTTCCACCTCCTTCCCCCCTACGCGGACCCCGGCTTCGTCAAGGGCCCCGCCTCGCCGCCGCAGAAGGCCTACCTCCTCGCGCTCGGGGAGGTGATCGGGATCGACGCGGCGATCTGGGGCTTCGACTACCTGTCGGGAAAGCCGTACGCGAAGATCAGCGCGGACAGCATCGCGGACAACTTCGACAAGGGCTGGATCATCGACACCGACGACTTCTGGGCGAACTCGCTGATGCACCCCATCCACGGCAACCTCACCTACAACGCGGCGCGCTCGCTGGGGCTCAACTTCTACGAATCCTGCCTCTATTCCTTCATCGGCTCCCTGGTCTGGGAGCAGTTCGCGGAGATCCAGCCGCCCTCGATGAACGACCAGGTGAACACCCCCTTCGGGGGCAGCATGGTGGGAGAGAGCATGTACCGGATGTACCGCCTGATCCTGGACTCGGGCGGCTACAACCCGAGCGCTTGGCGGCAGTTCTTCGGCTTTCTCATCAATCCCATGGCCGGCCTCAACCGCCTCTTCTTCGGCGACAAGTTCCGGGGCGAGCTGATGCTCCCCGCCTCCTGGCTGGGCGAGTTCCGCTTCGGGATGGTGCTCTGGGGATCGGACCGCACCAAGGCCGCGGGCTCGGAAGACTTCGACGTCGGTCCCTGGGGATCGGTCAGCGCCCACATCTTCTATGGCATCCCGGGGACCCCCGGGCTCAGCCTGCGCAAGCCCTTCGACCACTTCGAGCTGCAGGGCTCGCTCTCGCTCACCAGCGACATCACCGCCAAGGCGACCTCCTCCCTGATCGTCCGCGGCCTGCTCCTGGGCGAGACGCTGGGGGAGGACGGCGAGAGCGGTCTCTGGGGGCTCTTCACCTCCTACGACTTCATCGCCCCCGAGGTCTTCCGCGTGCAGGGATTCGGCCTCGGACCCGGCATCATGTACGTCAAGCAGTGGGACTGGTTCACCCTCTACAGCAACGGCCTGGTGGAGGTGCTGCCCTGGTCCGGCGGCGGCTCCACCGAGCCGCTGGGGGTTCGCGACTACCACTACGGCCCGGGCGGCGACATCGAGCTGGAGTTCCGGGGCCACTTCTCCGATCGGGTGATCGTGCGGCTGGAGGGTCGCGCGTACTGGATCACCGGCGCCTACACCCGCGGCCAGTCGGAGAACATCCTCTACGGCAAGCTGGAGACCACCGTCCGCATCTGGGACATCCACGGCGTCTCCGCCGTGCTGGATTGGTCCCACCGGCAGGCGCAGTACTTCAACCAGCCCGACATCTGGATGCGCGCCAGCGCTTTCTCCCTCTACTACACGCTGATGCAGGGGTGGTGATGAAGCGCAATCCTCTCCCCGCCCTGGTCCTCGCCTCGCTCGCCGGCGCTTGCGCCCAGGACCTCTCCGTGCACATCCGGGGCGGGGATCGGCCGCCCGATCCCGGCTACCTGGTCCTCTCCACCGGGGTGGAGGTGGACCGCTTCCAGGTGATCATGCGCAACCTCCGCATGCAGTCCGAGCCCACCGACGGGGGCTACGACACCCCGGGAGCGGTCTACGTGGGGCCCGGGCCGTATCTGGTCGATCTCACCGGCTCGGACCTGACCGGGGGGGCGTTCACCAACCTGATCGACGACTTCGCCGTCGGCGCGCACGGCTTCTACGAGATGAACATCACCCTGTTGCCGGTCTCGGACGGAGACGTGGCGCTCAACCCGTCGCTGACGCCGATGCTGGGAAAGACGTTGGTGATCACCGGCCACGACAAGAATGGCGCACCCTTCACCTTCACTTCCAGCATGACCACGGTGCTGGTGCGGGACGAGGTCTTCCGCATGGGGATGAACCACAACAACGTGGACATCAACATCGCCCCCAACACCTGGTTCGCCCTTCCCGACGGCGGCGTGCTCGATCCGAACGATCCCGCCGCGGCCCAGCAGATCGAGGCGAACGTGGCCGCCTCCATCGACACCTACGAAGACGACAACATGGACGGCGAGCCCGACCCGCTGGGCTGAATCACCGGGTTGCGAAGCCCAGCCCCACCAGGGCCGTGGTCTCGCCCACCGTGCGCGAAGAGCCGGCGGCGGTTCCCCGGCGCAGGTTGCGCTCCAGCGAGGCCCCGAGCTGCAGCCCGTACCAGGGAAGCTCGAGGTTGATTCCCCCGTGCACGCTGGACCAGCTGTCGAAGATGTCCGCCGAGGGGTGCCGGTCTGGCCAGGGATCGGGGTTGAGCAGGCTGTAGCGGGTGTCGATCGCCGCTCCCAGGTCCAGGGTGAGAGGTCCCCAGGCCACTTGCAGCGAGGGCGCGGCCGAGAGGCCCCAGCCCAGCGTATAGCCCCAGGTCCGCTGGGTGCTGGTGAGCGTCTCCTCGGGCAAGAGGCCGGGGGAGCCGGCGAGCACGAAGGAGCTGGCGCCGCCGAACGTCAGCGCCAGGTCCGCGCGCAAGCGCACCTGGAAAGGTCCGCCCACCCGGCGAAGCTCCAGCAGAACGCCGGGCACGTGCACCGACGACCAGGAGTCGAGCGACTTCTCGTCCCAGGCGTGCTCCCGGATCTCGTACGCCAACCCGCCCGAGAGCACCAGATCCCAGCCGTCGCCGGCCGGACCGATGCTGCGCTGGTAGAGCGAGAGAAGGCCGGCGTTGGCGGTGAAGCGCAGGTGGGCGAGACCCGAGAGGCTGCCGCGCGTCTCCAGGGAGAGACCGCTGACGTTGCCGTCGGACCCGAGCTGTGATCCTTCGCCCGGCTCGCCGAAACCCGGGAAGTGGACCAGCCGCGTGGCCAGCCGCACGCCGAGCTGGGGAGAGCCGCCCAGGGTGGCGCCGGAGATCAGGCCCAGGTCCGCGTCCAGCGGCCCCTCGTCCCGCCCCGGGGCCGGACCGCCGTTGAGCAGCTTCATGGGAAAGAGGATCCCCGAGAGCACGCTGCGGGCGGGCGAGCGCGGCCCGCGATCCAGCCAGCGGGAGAGCTGCACCAAGGGCTCGCCAATGGAGGCGCCCGCCACCGGGGTGACGATCAGATCGTTGAAGGAGACGTTCTCGGGAAACTCGGCCATCTCCCAGGTGAGCGAGGCCAGCGCCGACCAGCCCAGCGATTCCAGCGGACCGATGCGATTCGATCGGGCGGTGGTGTAGGTGAAGGTGCCCGCCAGCGGGTGGGCGACGAAGTTGGTCTCGAAGGCGCTGGCGTCGAAGCTCCAGGCCTTGAGCGTCAGCTTGTCGAGCAGGCGGACGTTGCCGGGCGGGTCGCCCAAAGGGGGCGGCGTCAGATAGAGCAGGCCGAAGTCCAGCCCGAGAAAGCCGAGGATTTGCGCGCCAGTGCGCACCCTCTGCTGCGAGTCTTCGGCCGCGCAGGGGCGCGAAACGGCGAACGCCGCGGCCAGCGCCGCGGCGCCGAACAATCCAACCCCTGTGCGGATCATCCCAGCCCCGGACCGCTGCCAGGGGCCGCAGGCCACCTACTTTCCGAAGCAGAGGCCCGCAGTGAAGGCGAACTGCAGGGAGGGAATTCCGGCGGTGGCCACCAGGCCGGAGCCGCCGCTGCCGTAGTAGAAGCCGCCGCTCTGGAAGAGGATGGGCATGAGCATGCGGGCCTCCAGCCGCAGGCCGATGTTCGGCGTCATCCATACCTTGCTGCCCAGGAAAAGAGTAGTGGCGAACCGCCAGGTGTCGTTGGCGGTGGCGGTCCCGCCGCCGCTGAGCGGGATGCTGTCGGGAATGTAGAGGCCGGCGCCCAGGGTGAGGCCGAGGAAGGGCTCGAGGCGCCCCATGGGCCGGGTGTGCATCCCGCCCAGCTGGAAGTAGTGCGAGGCCACGCCGAAGGTCCCGCTGCTGGGGAAGAAGGAGCTGATGGAGGCGAATCGCGCGTTCGGCTTGGAATACTCCCAGGCCAGCTCCACGGCGGCGAGCGGGTGGAGGCGGAAGTCGATGGCGGCGCCGAAGGCCGGGGCGTCGTCGATGATCAACGTGCCGCCGTTGGTGCCGGCGTCGCCGTTGAGCTGGTAGCCGCCGAAGGCGGAGATGTCGAACTGCTTGGTGCCCATCGACGGCTCGTACGCCTCCCGGTAGCCGCGGGGCGGCGGTCCGTACTGGGCGAAGGCGGGCGCGACCACGAGGAGGGCGAGCAGGAACAGGGGACGGCGCAGCCGTTGGGGGGAACGCATGGCGACAGTGTCGGCCCCTTCTTGGCGGACTGCCATGCGCCTAAGGACCAACCCCCTCGTCCGCGGTCAGAACACCGCTCCGACCTTGATCCAGAAATGATCGCCCTTCAAGCGGTTCTTCACTTCCAGCTCGGGGAGCCACTTCACCTCTACCGCGCCTTGCACGCTGCCGATCTGCATCGCGTAGGAAACGACCGGGCCCACGCCGATGGTGCGGCCCTTGAAGTCGCCCAGCACGGCGCCGGAGCCGCTGTCGGCGGTGACCTGCTGGTAATAGAAGGCGCTGGCGCCCACCCCGATAGAACCGCCCAGCAAGGGAAGGTGCTCGGCGAGCGTGGCGTCGACGTGGAACTGGTCCCCGGTCAGGTAGTCGGTGGCCTGGTTCCTGGTGTTGAAGTCGAAGGCGGCGTAGGCGCTCGCCTCCAGGCCGATCCTGCTGCTGAGCCAGGAGGCGGTGAAGGTGGGCTCGAACGTCCAGTAGTTCTTGCCCAGGTTGACGATCGATCCCGCCTCGTACTTGCCGGTCGGGGCGTAGATGCCGAGGCGGAAATCGTACTTCAGGTCGCCGTCCAGGGACTTCCACCCGAGCA
>DATKAG010000279.1:0-4424 GCA_035498355.1 Myxococcales bacterium
GGTAGAGCGTGCCCACCCAGTTGAAGACCTTGATCGCGGTGAACACCCCCACCAGCATGGAGATCACCGCGAACGCTCCGGCGTCGAAGGCGCTCTGCCCCGAGGTGAAGAGGTGGTGGCCCCAGGCGAAGAAGCCGACGAAGGCGATGCCCAGCGAGCTGGCGGCGATCATCTTGTAGCCGAAGATGTTCTTGCGGCTGTAGGCGGCGATCGTCTCCGAGATCACGCCCATCGCCGGGAGCACCATGATGTAAACGGCCGGGTGGCTGTAGAACCAGAACAGGTGCTGGAAGAGCACCGGGTCCCCTCCCCGGGCTGGGTCGAAGAAGCCGAAGCCGAAGGCGCTCTCGGCCAGGAGGAGCAGGGCTACCAGGCCGATGACTGGCGTGGCCAGCACCTGGATGATCGCCGTCCCGTAGACCGCCCAGACGAAGAGCGGGAGCTTGAACCAGGTGATGCCCGGCGCGCGCAGGGTGTGGATGGTGACGATGAAGTTCAGCCCGGTGAGGATGGAGCTGAAGCCGATGATGAACACCCCGAGCAATACGGGGAGGACGCTGGTGGTGGTGGTGGTGGAGTAGGGCGTGTAGAAGGTCCAGCCGGTGTCCACGCCGCCGTGGAGCATTCCCCACAGCGCGAGCACCGCTCCGAAGAGGTAGAGGTAGTACGAGGTCAGATTCCAGCGGGGGAAGGCCACGTCCTTGGCCCCGATCATGATCGGCAGGAAGAAGTTGCCGAACACGGCCGGGATGGCCGGGATCATGAACAGGAAGATCATCACGATCCCGTGCAGGGTGAACATCCGGTTGTAGGTCAGAGCCTCGATGATCGTCGGCCCGGGGGTGAGCAGCTCGAGCCGGATGACCATGGCGAAGATGCCGCCCACGAGGAAGGAGACCATCACCACCGACAGGTAGAGGAGGGCGATGCGCTTGTGGTCCAGGGTGAGGAGCCAGGAGCGAACGGTGGTCCCGGTGTTCAGGTAGTGGTGCGCGGGGAAGGTTTCACCCGCGGCGCTCACTTCGGCGCTACTGCTTGAGCTGCTCATAGAGGGGTCCCTTCACAGGCTGGAGCTCGGCGCGGTCGGACCGCAGGCTCTTGATGAATTCCACGACCGCGGCGGTGTCCGGACCGCTCAGCTTCCCCTGGTAGCTGGGCATGATCCCCTGCTTGTAGCCGGCGGTGATCTTGAGGTTCGGGTCCATCATCGACTCGGTGAGGTAGGCCTCGTCGGCGATGATCGTCTCCCCCGACTCGAGCCGGGTCGGCCGCTGGTAGAGGTCCACCCAGGTCGGCCCGATGTGGCGCTCGGTGTCGTTGACCGCGGTGTTGATCGAGTGGCAGCGCAGGCAGCCCTGGTCCATGGCCACCCGCTTGCCCTGCTCGATGAGGTTGCCGCGGATGTTGACCATCTCCGGGTCGGCCAGGATGTCCGCCCTTGCCACCAGGCCGCGCTGCTGCTCCTTGAGCCACTCGTCGAAGGCCTCCGGCGAGAGCACCACCACCGTCGCCCACATCTTGCTGTGCTGCGCCCCGCAGTACTCGGCGCACATCACCTGGTAGCGGCCGGGCTGGGTGGCCTGGAACCAGGTCTCCGTGTAGCGGTTGGGCATCACGTCCTGCTTGAGGCGGAAGGCGGGGACGTAGAAGGAGTGGATCACGTCCCGGGAGGTCATCAAGAGACGCACCGGCCGGTTGGCCGGGACGTGCAGCACCCCCACCGAGTTCGGGCCCTCGGGATAGGCGAACTTCCACATCCACTGCTTGGCCATCACGTAGACGTCCATCGCGTCCGGCGGCGGGTTGGCCAGCTTGGCGTAGTCCCCGAAGCCGATGACGAACCAGGCCAGGAAGATGACCAGCGGGACGCTGACGATGGCCACCTCGAACCCGGGGGTGGGGTGGACGTGCGGGGTGACCTGGTGCTCGGTCCGGCGGCGGTAGCGGAAGAAGAAGTAGATGGCCGTGACACCGACCAGCGCGCTGACCACCATGGTGGTGATGATCACGAAGTAGTGCAGGTGGTCGACGCTCACCGCCCAGGTGGAGGCCTGCTCCGGGAGCCAGAGCAGCCGCCGCATGAGATCGTTGTTCAGGAGGTCGTTCACGCCTGGGCACCTCGCTGCTTCTTCATCTTCACTTCCTGTCTCCAGAGCACGGTGAGGAGCGTGGCCAGGGCGAGGAATACCAGGAACCCGCCGATGCGGACGAAGCCCAGGACGTAGGGCTCGTAGCGGCGGCTGGCCGGGTCGTACTTGAAGCAGGAGAGGAGGACCCGGTCGAGGGTGGTCCCCACCCGGCCCCGGCTCGCCTCCACCAGGGCCAGCTTCAGATCCCGGGCCGGGAAATCGATCCCGTACAGGTAGCGGGAGATCTTCCCCTCCGGGGAGAGGACGAAGATCACCGCCGGGTGGGCGTACTGCCCGGTCGGCTCGTCGTAGGTGTACTGGAAGCCCACCGCTCGGGCGAGCCGGGCGATCTCCGGCTCGGTGCCGGTGCCGTAGGTCCAGGCCGGGGACTCCGGGTCCACGCCCAGCGCCTGGAGGTGACCGCGCTTGGCCTCCTCTGCCGCCCGCGGCGTCTCGCTCGGGTCGATGCTCACCGTCACCGCCCGGTAGTCGTCGCCGAGCTTGAGGTCCACCCCCCGCAGGGACCGGGTGAGCCCGGAGAGGACCAGGCTGCACAGCCCCGGACATCGGAAATAGACGAGGGAGAGGATCACCGGCTTGCCCTGGTGGAGCGCGTCGGCGAGCTGGAAGGGGCGGCCGGCGGAGTCCACGAAGCGGACGTCCTCCGGAACCCGATCCCCGAGCCGCTCCAGCACGTCCACCCCCTTCAGGGCGGCCGGGGTCTGGGCGCTGCCGCTGCCGTGCCTCCGGTCGCCCGGGTACTGCGCCCAGGCCGCGGCCGCCAGGACGAGCGCGAGCGTGGCTGGGAGGTGCTTCACTTCCTCGGCTCCTGGACCATCATCTCCATGGCCACGTCGATGGGGATGTGGGCCACCCCCGCCTGCCGGTCGATCCATCCGTAGCGATTGAGGCGGTCCATCTGCTGGAGCCGCTTCTGTGCCGCCCGCTGGTCGAGGCTGAACATGCGCTGGTTGACGATGCCCACCTCGTACTGGTTCACGCCCGGCGGCAAGGGGGGCGGGCCGGCGGGGTGCATCTCCTTCTCCGAGGCGCGGAGGATGGTCGTCGACCAGATGATGGAGAGCGCGAAGACGATGATGGTTCCCACCCCGACGGCGATGATCTGCCGGTAGGGGAGGTTCTTGTCCTCCAGCTCGCCCGGAGCGTGGGCCAGGGCGGAGGGGCGTGCTTCCGAGCTCATGGCTGGGTGTACCTCACCGAGTAGGCCAGGTAGGGGTCCTTCACCGGGATGGCGAACTGGCCGCGCGCCCGCCACAGGGCGGTGGCCACCGCGATGCCGCCCACGCCGATGAGGGCCGCCAGGTGGGCGAGGTGGGGCTGGGGTCCGGCCGGGAACAGGCCGGGCATGATCAGGAAGTAGACGTGCAGGTAGTTCATGAGCATCAGCCACACGCCCACCACCGCCAGCCCGCGCGGATTGAACTTCAGGGACCGGGAGAGCAGGGTGAAGAAGGGGACGAAGAAGAAGGCCACGATGAGGAACAACCCCATCCACTGCCAGCCGCCCTTCATCCGCACCACGTACCAGGCCGACTCCTCCGGGATGTTGGCGATCCAGATGAGCATGAACTGGCTGAAGGCGCAGTAGGTCCAGAAGGCGGTGAAGGCGAGCATCAGCTTGCCCACGTTGTAGAGGTGGTGCCGGGTCACCACCCCGCCCAGGCCCCGGGTCCGCTTCTCGTTGAGGGCGATGACGATGGCCAGCAGCGACATCGCCGAGAGGAAGCTCCCGGCGAAGTACAGGGCGCCGAAGATGGTGGAGATCCAGAACGGGTCCACCGACATCACCCAGTCCACCGCGGCGAAGGTGATGGTCAGGCCGAGGAAGGGCAGCGACCCGGCGCCGAGCCGCCGCATGGCCTTGGTGGGCTGCGGGCCGCCCACCTCGTCCTGCCGCAGCGACCAGCGGCGCAGCCGGTCGGTCACCCACCACCAGAAGAGGAAGTAGATGCCCGCCCGGACGACGAAGAACGGCACGTTGAGGTAGGGCGCCTTGTGACTGAGCAGCTCCAGCTGCTCGGCGTCCATCGCCCGCGAGGGGCGGACCCAGGGGAAGAGCTCCGACATGCCGAGGGCTACCGGGAGGAAGAGGAGGATGAACACCGGCAGCGCCGCGCCGATGATCTCCAGCGGCCGCCGGATGACCACCCACCACTTCGCCCCCGCGGCGTGGAAGATGGCGTTCCAGATGGTGGCCGTCACCGCGATCCCTACCCAGTAGGCGAAGGCCACCAGGTATCCGGCGAGCACCGTGGTGTGCTGGGCCGGGCCGCC
>DATKAG010000280.1:0-2650 GCA_035498355.1 Myxococcales bacterium
GCCGGCGTGGACGTCGAGCTCCGCCACGGCCTGTGGCGCTACGTCCGGAGCCTGCGCGACCGCGGCACCACCGTGGTGCTCACCACCCATTACCTGGAGGAGGCGGAAGAGCTGGCGGATCGCATCGGGGTCATCGACCGCGGCCGGCTCCTGCTGGTGGAGGAGAAGGACGCGCTCCTCCAGCGGCACGGCGCCAAGACGCTGCGGCTGGTCCCGGCGCGGCGCCTCTCGGCGGTCCCGCCGCCGCTGGCGGCGCTGGGCGCCCGGCTGGAGGAGGACGGCGCCGCCGTCTCGGTCGAGGTGCCGGCGGGCGGGACCTTCGGCCCGTTCCTGGCGGCGGCGGCCGCCGCGGGCGTGGCCGTCAAGGACCTGGAGACGCGCCGGACCACGCTCGAGGACGTGTTCGTTCGGCTGGTGGGAGGCGGCGCGGCCGCCGCGCGGGCCGCCTCGCCGGAGGACGCGTGATCTCGCTCGGGCTGCGCACGCTGCTCCTGAAGGAGGTGCGCCGCTTCCTGCGCGTCCCCGGGCAGACGCTGCTCTCCCCGCTCATCACCACCACCCTCTACTTCGTGGTGTTCGGGTTCTCGCTCGGGGCGCGGCTCCGGGAGATCGAGGGCGTGCCGTACGCGCGCTTCATCGTGCCCGGGCTGGTGACGCTGGGGGTGGTGTCCAACGCCTACCTGAACTCCTCCTCGTCCCTCTTCGTCATGAAGATCCAGGGGACGGTGGTGGACCTGCTGGTGTCGCCTCTCACCCACGGCGAGGTCCTGGCCGGCTTCCTGGGGGCGGCGGTGCTCCGCGGGCTGGTGGTGGGGACGTTGATGTGGATCGTGGCCGGCGTCTTCAGCGGCTTCGAGCTGGCGCACCCGGTGCTGGCGCTGGCGCTGCTGGTGCTGGTGGCGGTGAGCTTCGCAGCGCTGGGGTTCATGGCCGCCATCTGGGCCACGTCCTTCGAGCAGGTGAACTTCTTCCCCACCTTCATCATCACCCCGCTCACCTTCCTGGGCGGCGTCTTCTACTCGGCCCGCATGCTGCCGCCCGGGCTGCGCCGCTTCACCCTCGCCAACCCGGTGTTCTACGTGGTGGACGGGGTGCGCTTCGGGATGCTGGGCATCTCCGACACGACGCCCTGGGCCGGGGCGCTGTTCCTGATGGCGCTGACGATCGTGACCGTCGGCTCGGCCTACCGCATGCTGGCGTCCGGCTACCGGCTGCGGGGGTAGATTTCTTCCGCCGCCGGTCTATCATCCGCCCCCCTGGAGGTCTCTCGAACATGTCCCGTCTCGTCGCAGTCCTGGCCGCCGCGCTGGCCCTGGTGAGCTGCAGCAAGAAGGAGGAGGTGGTCGTGGCTGCGCCGGTCTCCCCGGCCGCGCAGCCCTCCGACGCGCAGGGGCCCGCCATGGCCCCCGCGCAACCCGGCCCGGTGCAGGGCAACGAGTCGCTGCCCCCCGGTCACCCGCCGCTCGACGGGGCGGGCGCCGCCGGGACCGCCCCCGCTCCGGACGCGGGCATGGGCGCGCAGCCCATGCCGCCGCACGGCGGCGCCATGTCCTCCTCGGCCGCCGACGTGGGCGAGGTGAAGGTGCCGAAGGCGACCGGCAAGGACGCCCGCACCATCGCCGAGATCTACGCCCAGCGCCAGGCGCTCAAGGACCGGACCGTCACCGTGCGCGGCAAGGTGGTCAAGTACACTGCCGGTGTCATGGGCAAGAACTGGATCCACCTGCGCGACGGCAGCGGGACGCCCGGGAAGGACAACGACGTCACCGTGACCTCCCAGGACGCCGCCGCCAAGGGGGAGGTGGTCGTCGTCCAGGGCAAGGTGGCCGTAGACCAGGACATCGGCATGGGCACGCCTTACCAGGTCATGATCCAGGACGCCAAGGTGTCGAGGTGATCCTTCGACTGCGCACCCTTCGCTCCGCGAAGGGCAGCACGCTCGGGACGAACGGCCCCACCAGGCCCTCCGCGTTGGCCCGCTACCCCCGGCCCGGCACCGGGCCGAGATGGTGACGCCGGGCGAAGACATCGAATCCTCGCGCCGCGCCCTCCTGGCCGAGGTGGAGGCCCTGGCGGCCGCCTGGGCGGGCGGCGATCCCGACGACCCGGCGCTGCGCGCCGAGTGCGGGCGCAGGCTGCAGCTCCTGCGGGCCCGCTGGCGCGAGGCCCCGCTCCTGTTCGGGACGGAGCTGGTGGGAAGGCTCCGGACCGTGGCCGAGGCGCTGGGGCGGCCGCCCGGGCCGGCGCTGGCGCAGCGGGTGCTGCGCCAGGTCTTCGGGCATCCCTCCTTCAGGCCCGGGCAGGAGCCGATCATCGAGGCGGTGCTGCGCGGCCGCGACTGCATCGGCGTGATGCCTACCGGGGCGGGGAAGTCGCTCACCTACCAGATCCCGGCCCGGGTGCTGGGCGGGACCACGCTGGTGCTCTCGCCCCTCATCGCGCTCATGAAGGTGCAGGTCGACGCCATGGCGCGGGTGGGGCTGCGCGCCACCTTCCTCAACTCCAGCCTCTCGCCCGAGGAGCGGCGCGAGCGGGTCCGGGCGCTCCGCGGCGGAGAGCTTGAGCTGGTCTACGCTGCGCCCGAGGGGCTGGAGGCCTCGGTGGGGAGCGCGCTGCAGGGCATGGGCATCGCCCTGATCGCGGTGGACGA
>DATKAG010000281.1:0-6760 GCA_035498355.1 Myxococcales bacterium
GCGTTCAGTGCCGCCGTTCAGTTGGCGCCCGAAGACCCCTTCCTAGCGTCCGCGCATGCGCCCCCTGCTCGTCGCCCTTTTCACCCTGGGCTGTGGCGAGGTGCATTTCGTCGACCCGAACCCCCCGCAGCTGTTCCGCGACGCCCTCCACTACACCTCGAGGGCCATCGACGAGCCGGTGGCCTGGATCGCGATCCTCGATCTTTTCCTCGAAGAATCAGGGAACTGCGCGTCGGCGAAGGAGTCCACCCTGGCCGCCATCCGCTCCGCCTTCGCGGCGGCGGGCGGCCGGCAGATGGAGCTTCCGGGCCAGGATCTGGCGCCGGATTGCAAGGTCCGCGAGGCGGTCTCCATCGACGTCCGCGCGCCGGCTGCCCCAGCGGCGGCGCCCCCGGGGAAGGGCGCAGGCGGCGGTCCCGAGCTGCGCGACGAGGTGATGAAGAAGCTCGCGAAGGAGCGGGCGCGGGAGCGGGCGGAGCGGGCAGACGCGCGAGAGAAGGCGGAAGCGAAGAAGGCGGCGGCCAGCGCCGCGCTGGCGCGGGCGCGGCGGGATCTGCTGCTCGCGGCGCTGCGGGCGCGCGCGGATACCCTTCGCGGCTGCGTTCCAGGCGAGGCGGAAGCGGTCCAGGTGCCGCTTCGCCTGCACCTTTTGCGGGGAGGCGCGGTCAGGTCGGTGGAGTTCACCGGCGAGCCGCCGCCCAGGAAGCTGCGCGAATGCGTCCGCACCGTGGCCACGGGCTGGAACTTCGCCGACCTGAAGCTCCCCTCCGACCTGGAGCTGTTCGCCACCCTGGCGCTGTCGCCCGGCGCCTGACGCCGCGCCGGAGTCAAGCGCGCGGGTTCGCAGAGAGAACGACCGGTCGTGTCTTTCGGCTTGCAAAATAGAACGACCGGTCGTATGTTCCGAGCCATGGCGAAGGGGATGGAAACCCGCGAGCGGATCCTGGACACCGCCTTCCGCCTCGCCGCCCGCTTCGGGTTGGAGGGGCTCAGCCTCTCCGGGCTGGCGGGCGAGCTGGGGATGTCGAAGAGCGGCCTCTTCGCCCACTTCGGCTCCAAGGAGGAGCTGCAGCTGGAGATGCTGCGCACCGCCTCCGAGCAGTTCGTCGCCCACGTGCTGATCCCCTCCTTCAAGCACCCGCGCGGCCTGCCCCGGGTGAAGGCGCTGTTCGAGAACTGGCGCCGCTGGGCCACCGACCCGGCGCTCCCCGGGGGGTGCATCTTCGTGGCCGCCTCCGCGGAGCTGGACGACCGGGAAGGGCCGGTGCGCGCCTTCGTGGTCTCCCAGCAGCGCGAGCTGCTCGGGTCCATCGCCCGCACCGCCCGGATGGCGGTGGAGGCGGGCCACTTCCGCCGCGACCTGAACGTGGAGCAGTTCGCCTTCGAGTTCAACGGCATCTACCTCTCCTTCCACCACTCGCAGCGGCTGCTCCGCGATCCGGACGCCGCGATGCGGGCGCGCCGGGCTTTCACCCGGCTGGTGGAGGACGCGGCCGCCCGGCAGTGACGAAGAGGAGGAAGGCATGACCCCGAGGAGCCTGTTGCAGATCGAAAAAAGCACGACCGGTCGTATCGTCCAACTGGGGATGCGCGCCCTGGACGCGCTCTCCCCGCAGGCCGCGCAGCGGCTGGCCTTCAACTGGTTCGGCCGGCCCGAGCGCCGGCCGGAAAAGCCGTACATCCTCGGCCACCGCTTCCGCCTGGTGGCCGACGGCCCGGAGATCGCCCTCTGGGACTGGGGCGAGGGGCGCACCGTGCTCCTGGTTCACGGCTGGAACGGCAACGCGGCCCAGCTCTCCGGCTTCGTGCCTCCGCTGGTGCGAGCCGGGTTCTACGTGGCGGCGCCGGACCTGCCCGCGCACGGGATCTCCGCGGGGAAGCGGAGCAACGTGCGCTCGATGGCCGATGCGCTCTTGCGGGTGGGCAAGCGGGTGGGACCGGTGCACGCGGTGATCGCCCATTCGCTGGGCGCGGCCGCCGCGATCATCGCCCAGGCGGAGGGCCTGGGCGCGGAGCGGATGGCGCTGATCGCGCCGGCGGTGGACCTGCCCCGGTACGCCACCCTGTTCGGGCGCACGCTGGGCCTCTCCCCGCGCTCGACGGCGGGCCTTCTGGCCCAGGTCGATCGGGCCCTGGGAGGCCGCGCCTCGTTCGACATCCTCTCCCTGGCGCGGCGGCAGACGGCCTCGATGCTGGCCCTGCATGATCCCGAGGACGCCGAGGTTTCCTTCGACGAGTCCCGGGCCCTGGCCGTGGCATGGCCGGGCGGCATGCTCGAGACCATCGAGGGGGCAGGGCACAGCCGCGCGCTGCGCCATCCGTCCGTCATTTCCCGGGCGGTGGGCTTCGTGGCCGACCCGCCGCGACTGGCGGCGCTCAGCGCCTAGATGGAGGCCTCCCAGAAGCTTTCCGCCGGGGAGTCCTTGCCGTCCAGGACCGGACGCGCCTGGTCGCGGGCCGCTTCGAGCGCCCGGGCGTGACGGTCGAGCAGGGCGGCATCGGCCGCCCCCGCGCGGACCGCGGCCACCAGCTCCACTGCGGCCCCCCGCAGGAAGGCCTGCAGGAGCGGCACCGCGGGGGCGATGGCCCGCGACTCGCCCAGCGCCCGCAGCAGCTCCGCCCGCGCCCGCTCCAGCTCCTCCGCCCGCACGGCGCCGCGCTTCAGATCCGCGAACGCGCGCAGGAACGCCTCCAGCGCCCGCCGCACCGCCTCGCGCTGCGCCTGGGTGGCAGGCTCCTGCGGCGGTGGCCGGTGCACGCTTGTCGGAGCCGCGCCGCCGCGCGTCGTCGACAGGAGCCGGTGCCCCGTCTTTTGCGCCATCACGGCCGGCATCGAGCTCCTTGCGCGGACCGGTCCCGGAGCTCCGGCCAGCGCCTCGAAGGACCTGGGGATGGCGGCCCCCAAGGTCGCGTGCGCGATTCCCCCGGCCTCCCACTCCACGGGCATGGCCACCGGCTGCACCACCGTGCGCCGCCCGCCGCCCTTGTTCACCACCTCGTCGTCGACCACCACGAACGCCGTCAGCCGGGTGAGCACCGTGTGCCGCAGCGAGAGGGCCACGATCTCCTTCTTCGCCGCCTCCGACTGCGTGGCGCGGAACTCATCCTCCAGGTCGGAGATCCTCGCCCGCGCCCAGAGGTGCTCGATGGCCGCCAGCGGCGCCTCCTTCGCCTCCACCTCCTGCTCGAACCGGCTGCCGTCCGCCCAGAGGCCGCTCACCTTCACCCGCGAAGCGCCGCCGCGGAAGAACACAGTGGAGGCGCGACCGGCGAAGAGGTCCGGCATCCGCGCCGGGGCGATCTCCGCGGCCTCCCCCTCGATCCGCAGCCCCGTCACCAGCGGCGCCCCGATCTCCCGTCCCACCGCCTGCAGCGCCTCCTCCAGCCGCGCCCCCGGCTCCACCAAGGCGCTGGTCCCTCCGCCCAGCGCCGCCAGCCGGCGGAGGAAGCCGTCGTTCACCGCGGTGTCGATTCCGACGGTGAACACCCGCGCCTCCCCCAGCTCCGCCTGCAGCCGCTTGAGCACCGAGGACTCGTCGCCGACCTGCCCGTCGGTGAGCAGCACCACCACCGGGGCGCGTCCCTCTCCCTCGCCCCGATCGCGGACGCGCTGCAGCGCCTCCCGCATCGCCCCGTCCAGCTCGGTGCCGCCCCGGGCGAAGATGCCGCGCAGCCACTTCTCCCCGCGTTCGATCCCCTCCTCGTCCGCCGGCGAGAACCCGCCCGGCATCCATTCGACGACGTTGTCGAACGCCTGCACCTGGAACCGGTCGCGCGGCCCCAGGGTGCGCAGGAGCAGGGCGCAGGCGCGCGCTGCGGACGCCATCTTCGGCCCCTGCATGGATCCCGAGCGGTCCACGACGAACACCACGTCGCGCGGCGCTCCCAGGAAGCCGGCCCGGGCGGGCGGCAAGAGGGAAAGGACCGCGAACCCGCCGTGCGCCAGGAGCTGCGACTTCACCTGCTCTCCCGCCACCCGCCAGCGGAGCGCGAAGTCGCGGTCCAGCGGCTCCCGCTCGCGGGAGAGCGAGACGCGCATCGCTTCGGGCCCCGACGAAGTGCTCACCGCGTGCTGCGAGCAGGCCAGGTCGGGGAAGCCGCCGTACAGCTCCACCTCGATGCCCAGGGAGACCTTGGGATCGAATCCCGGCGCCAGCCGGGGCGGCGTGATGCGCGAGGCGTCCGGCACCGTGCTCGTGTCCTGGGCCACCCCGTGCCCTACGGCCGGCCGCTCCAGCTCCTCTCCGCCCACGTAGCGCGGCGCCACCACCAGCGGCAGGCGGATCTCCGTGCGCCCGTCCTCGAAGAACGGCAGCCGCTCGGTGTACGTCAGCCGGGCCACCAGATCCTCGCCGGGGATGATGTTTCCCACCTGGACGGTGAAGACGTCATCGCGCTCCTGCTCGAGGAGCGCCGCCCGCTTCCCCTGCTCCAGCGCCTCGGCGTATTGCCGCCGCGCCTCCCCCCGCTCCTCGATGCGGGCGCGCACGGTGCGCTTGCCGATCTGCATCTCGAAACGGCTGACGGCGCTGCCGCCGGCCAGGGGAAAGACGTAGACGGCCTCGAGGAGGTCCTTGAACGGGTTGCCGAACTTCTGCTCGACGGTCACTTCCGCCACCCGGTCGACCACCCGGGCGCGGATCCGCACGTCCTGCAGGGGCAGGGGCTGCTCCTTCGCCTTCAGCGAGCCGAGGCCGCGGGGAAGGCCGGAAGGGATGTCCACCAACGGGATTGCCAACGTCATCGCTCGCCTCCCAGCGCTGCCAGCGCCGCTCGAATCCTGCTCTCCAGGGCCGCGGGGTCCCGCGGCCGCCAACCCTCTTCGACCACCAGGCGGACCCCTGGCTCCACGACGATCTCCCGCAGCCGCACCGCGGGAAGGGCCGCCTCCGGCTCCTTGCGGCGGGCCTGCGCCAGCGACTCGACCAACTCCTTCAGCTCCCCATCGCTCCGCCCGTAGAGCCGCTGCTGGATCTGCGCCAGCGGCAGCTCGAAGGCCTGCAGGGCCTTGATGGCGAGAAGCTGCAGCAGGTGCCTCTCGCCGTAGCGCGCCTGCCGTCCCTCGATGCGCGGGCGGTCGATCAGCCCCAGCGTGGAGTAGTAACGCACCGTCCGCGCGTCCGGCGCCGCCGCCACCCGCGCATCGGGAGCGGCCCCCAGGAGCCCCCGCCCCGCAAGCTCGCGCGCCACCCGCTCCGACAGCTCGTCGAGCAACATAACAGCAATGTAACTACATGCTGTAATGCTGTCAAGAAGCTACGGGAAGTGAGGCATGACCTCTTCGGCAAAGGTCCGCAGCGACTCGAGGATCATCTCGTGCGCCACGGTCCCCATCTGCATCACCAGGATCAGCTCGTCCACCCCGGTCTCGACGAACCGCTGAACGCTCTCCCGCGCCGCCACCGGGTCGCCCACGATGGTGGCGAGCTGCGACCCGGGCGCGTTGCGCAGCGCCTTCGCTTCCTCCAGCTCCTCGGCGCTGAGGTCGCCCCGGGGAATGTCCAGGAGCCCCGTCGGCCGGTCCGTGCCGAAGTAGTACTTGCCCATGGCGTTGAGGAAGAAGCGCGCTCCCCGGGTCCCGTGGCGCAGGGCGCGTGCGTCGTCCTTCAGCACCAGCGTCGCCGGGGTGCAGGCGAACCAGCGCGTCTGCGCCCGCCCCACCGGCTGCGCCTTGTCGGCGGCGGCGTGGTACTCCCGCACCTTCTCCCCCAGGTACTCGTCGCTTCCGAAGGCGAAGTTGAGCGCGCCCAGCCCCAGGCTCCCCACCAGCGCCGCGGAGTCGGGCTTGGAGCAGGCCGCGTAGATGGGCGGATGCGGCTCTTGCACCGGCTTGGGGATCACCTGCGTGGGCGGCACCTGGAAGAACCGCCCCTTGTGCTCGAAGACGTCGCTGGCCCACATCCGGGGGATCATCCGCAGCGCTTCCAGCCACTGCTCGTGGAGCAGGGCGCGGTCGGTCTCGAACGCCATCTGCTCCACCAGCGAGGAGGACTTGCCCGTGCCCCAGTCCACCCGCCCCCCGGAGAGGATGTCCAAAGTGGCGATGCGCTCCGCGATGCGCAGGGGATGGTTGTAGCGGTAGGGCAGCAGCGTGACGCCGTGGCCCAGGCGGATGCGCTGGGTGCGCGCCGCCAGGAAGCTGAGGAAGATCTCCGGGGCGCTGGAGTGCGAGTACTCGTAGAGCCCGTGGTGCTCCACCTCCCAGGCGCAGTGGTAGCCGAGCTGGTCGGCCAGCACCGCCTGCTCGACGCAATCGTGAAAGAGCTGCGCCTCCGCGGCGCGGGTGGGCTGGGAGAGCTGCATCTCGAAGAAGATGGAGAACTTCATGCCGCGATCCACCTCTGGATCCTGCGAGCCATCAGCCCCCGCCACCCGGGCAGCCGCCCCGCCTCGCGGAAGCCTGCCAGCAGGCCGCCCACCACCAGCAGGGCGTGCCCCTGTCCGTCGATGCGGATCTTCCCCGTGAGCTGCGCCGTGACCACGTCGCCCCGGCCGGCGAGCAGGTCGAGCAGCGTGGAGGCTTTCATGCAGACCGCGGCGTTGGCCGGGCGGGGCAGCCCGGGCCGCAGGCGCACGCGTCCTTCGGCCACCCGGAGGGTGAAGTCGCCGCCGCCCGGGCCGGTGAGGTCGAGATGAACGGTGGCGTCGTATCCCTTCAGCTCCGCCCGCGCGGGCCCGCTCCGCGCCGCCCGGTCCACCACCCGGGCCCAGAGGGCGATCCGCCGATCGACCTTGCGCGGCACGTTCGCCGCGTAACAGC
>DATKAG010000282.1:0-2968 GCA_035498355.1 Myxococcales bacterium
CCTGCTGCCTGGCGTCAAGATCCCCCTGGGGCCCGGCTACCAGACAGGGTTCGCCGAGCGCATCCGGCGCGAGGCGGGGGTGAAGACGGGCGCGGTGGGCCTGATCCGCGCCCCGGAGCAAGCCGAGCACATCCTGCGCACGGGGCAGGCCGACGTGGTGATCCTGGCGCGACAGCTCCTGCGCGATCCCTACTGGCCGCTCACCGCCGCGCGGCAGCTGGGCGTGCAGGTGCCCTGGCCCGTGCAGTACGAGCGGGCGCGGGACTGATCGCCGCTCGTTCGTGTCCGTGCGTTTCACGGGTTCCCCCGGGGGCGCCGCGTTGCCACCCTCGCGCAAAGGAGGCAATTGAATGAGCATCGGAAAATGGGCAACGACGATCCTGGCGGCGGCCGCGCTCACGGCGACCGGCGCCTTCGCGCAGACGAGCTCCGGCGCCCCCGCGACGCCGGGCGCGACCGGCACCAGCCAGCAGCCGGGCACATCCGGAACAGGGACCGACACGGGCACCGCGACCGGCACCACCCCGGGCAGCGCCGGGACCATGCCGGGCAATCCTTCGTCCGGCACGCTGGCCACCCCCAACGACAACACCCAGCCCGGATCCGCCGGGACCGTGGGCGGCTCGACCACCAACGCCGCGCCGGGCACCTCGAGCTCGACGGACACCTCGACCACGGGCTCTTCCTCGAGCACCTCTCCCACCCCGGGCTCCTCCTCGAGCGCCTCGCCCACCACGGGCAGCTCGACGTCCGGAACCATCGGATCGAGCTCCAACAGCACCGGGACGGGCACTGGCGAGGGCATGGGCACGGCCTCGGACGCTGGCATCGACAGCAGCGCCAACCCGAAGTAGGCAGTCTGCAGTTCATCGCCTCCGGTCCGGCGTGGTAGGAGCGCCGGACCGGAGGTTTCCATGTTCCTGCTCGCCGCGCTCCTCGCCGTCACCCCCATCGCCCTGAAAGCGGCGCGCCTGTTCGACGCCAGGAAAGGGACCCTGGTCCAGCCCGGCCTGGTGGTTGTGGAAGGCGATCGCATCCTCCAGGTGGGCGGCGCCGCTCCCGCGGGAGCGCAGGTGATCGACCTGGGCGATGCCACGCTCCTGCCCGGCCTGATCGACGCCCACACCCACCTCAGCTTCGAGTCCAGCCCGAGCTGGTATCGGGACACGATGGACCTCCTCCTCCGCTCCGCACCCGAGCAGGCGCAGTACGCGGCGGAGTACGCGCGGCGCACGCTGGACGCCGGGTTCACCACCGTGCGCGACCTGGGCTCGGGGGACTTCATCGACCTGGGGCTGCGCAAGGCCATCGAAAGCGGCGCGGTCCCCGGGCCCAGGATGATCCATGCCCTCAACGCCATCGGCTCCCGGGGCGGGCACGCGGACCTCGACCCCTTCCCTCCCGAGCGGGTGCAGACCGCGGGGGTGGAGAAAGGCGTCTGCAACGGCCCCGAGGAGTGCCGGGCGGCGGTGCGCTGGCAGGTCAAGTACGGGGCGAGCGTGATCAAGTTCATGGCCTCGGGCGGCGTGCTCTCGCTGGGCGACCCGGTGGACAACATCCAGCTCACCCAGGCGGAGATGGACGCCATCGTGCAGGAGGCGCACGCCTGGGGGCGCAAGGCGGCCGCGCACTGCCACGGGGACGCGGCGGCGAAGCGGGCCATCCAGGCGGGAGTCGATTCCATCGAGCACGGCACCTTCCTCAAGCCGGACACGCTCGCCCTGATGCAGAAGAAGGGCGTGTTCCTCATGCCGGGGCCGATCTTCGAGCCGTCCGGGCCGCAGGCCCTGCTGGAGAAGAAGCTCCCGCCCGCGATCCTGGAGAAGGCGAAGGCCGCGGCCAAGGCCTGGCCGGAGATGATCCGCAACGCCCGGAAGCTGGGAGTGCGCATCGCCTTCGGCAGCGACGCCGGCGTGGGCCAGCACGGGAAGACCAACCCCGATCAGCTCACCTGGCTGGTGGGCTGGGGCTTCTCGCCCGCGCACGCCCTGCAGACGGCGACGGTGAGCGCCGCGCAGCTTTTGGGGATCGAGGCGGGCGCGCTGGAGAAGGGGCTTCTGGCCGACGTGATCGCCGTGCCGGGAGACCCGCTGCGCGACATCGCCGCCATCCGCAAGGTCTCGTTCGTGATGAAGGGCGGGGAGATCTTCCGCAACGGGGCGCCCCCGGCCGCGCCCGCGCGGCTGGTGCTGCGCGCCGCGCACCTCTTCGACTCGACCAGCGGAACGCTGGTGGACGGGGCGGCGGTGGTGATCGAGGGGGAGAAGATCGTCGCCGCGGGCAAGGGCGTGCAGGCGCCGCCCGACGCGCAGGTGATCGACCTGGGCGACGCAACCCTCCTTCCCGGGCTGATCGACGCGCACGTGCACCTCACCGGCGAGTCGCAGGATGACTTCGCCAAGGCCTTCGTGGACCGGGTGATGCACTTCCCCACCGAGCAGACGCTTACCGCCCACCTCTACGCGCGGCGCACCCTGCTGGGCGGGATCACCACCGCGCGAGTGCTGGGGGCGAACGACCTCACCGACCTGGGCCTCAAGCGCGGGATCGAGCTGGGGTTCGCCGAGGGGCCGCGCCTCTTGATCGCCGAGCACGCCGTGGGAAGCCGCGGCGGGCACGCGGACGGCACGCCCGCTCCGCCCTCGCACCTCGCCTGGCGCGGCGTTCCCGAGGGGATCTGCGCGGGCGCGGACCAGTGCCGCGACGCGGTCCGCTGGCAGCTCAAGTACGGCGCGGACGTGATCAAGTTCATGGTCTCCGGCGGGGTGCTCTCGCTCAGCGACCCGGTGGACGTCCCCCAGCTCACCCCGGACGAGGCGGCGGCCATCGTGGAAGAGGCGCACGCCTGGAAGAAGAAAGCCGCGGCGCACTGCCACGGCGACGCGGCGGCGAAGATCGCCATCGCCGCCGGGGTGGACTCCATCGAGCACGGCTCCTTCCTCCAGCCCGACACGCTGGCGGAGATGAA
>DATKAG010000283.1:0-4257 GCA_035498355.1 Myxococcales bacterium
CCCAGGATGAGCAGGAGCACGTTCAGGGCGAGGAGGAACTCCCACTGCGAATGGATGTGGGCCTGCACCCAGGCCAGCAGCCGGGTGGGGATCTCCGCGTCCACCAGGTAGCTGGTCATCCCCAGGGCGACGCCGAGGAGGATCACCACGCTCCCCACCAGCGTGCTGGCGTGGACCAGGACGCGGGGCAGGTCCCTGGTGGGGTGGACGTCCCGGTGCAGAGCGAGCTCGGCGATGATGGCGTAGGCGGCGCCCAGGGCCGCCGACTCGACGACGGTGGCGAAGCCGCTGGCCACCGAGACGATGATGAGGAGGGGCAGGCCCAGGTCCCACTTGGCGTGCCAGACCGCCCGCACCGCTTCCTTGGCCCGGAAGGGCGGCCGCGGGGTCTTGGCCTTGACTCCCACGCGCACGCCGTAGGCGGCGACCAGCACCACCATCAGCAAACCCGGGACCATGCCCCCGACGAAGAGGTTGTCGATGGCCACCCCCGCCACTACCCCGTAAAGGATCACCGGCAGCGACGGGGGGAAGAGCAGGCCCAGGCTCCCGGAGGCCGTTACCAGCCCCAGCGAGAAGCCCTCCGGGTAGCGCTCGCTCACCAGGGCGGGAAAGATGATGCCGCCCAGGGCGAGGATGGTGACGCCGCTCGCCCCGGTGAAGGTGGTGAAGAGCGCGCAGGTGAACGCCGCCACCACGGCCAGTCCTCCCGGCATCCAGCCGAAGACGCTCTGCGCCGCCCGCACCAGCCGTCGCGAGGCACCTCCTTCCGCCAGCACGTACCCGGCGACGGTGAGCAGGGGGATGGCGGGCAGGGTGGGCGAGACCACCAGCCGGAACGTCTCCAGGGGCACCGAGGCCACCGGCGTTCCGGCCAGGTAGAAGAGGAGCAGGGCGAAGCCGGCCATCACCACGAACACCGGCGCGCCGAGGAGGAAGGAGGCGAAGAGGAGGACGCTGAGCGGCCAGCCCACGGCGGCGGTGTGCCCGTGCAAGAGCGTTGCGGCCTCGGGCGGGGTGAGGAAGCCCGCGCCCCGCACAGCCAGGCCCCGGGAGATCATGAAGGGCGTCACCGCCGCTACCAGGATCCAGCAGACGATCTTCGCCGCCCGGGTGGGAGCCTTGTGCGCGGCGCGCAGGGCCATGGCGGCGAAGCCGAAGGGCATGATGATCTCGAACCACCACTCCGGGACTCCTCCGGCAAGCGTGTCGACGCGGCCCTTGTCCAGGAGCAGCATGTCGAAGGACGCGTAAGCGAGCACCGCGCAGACCAGGGTGGTGACGGCGCTGTCGAAGAGCCGGGCCAGGTCCCGGGGCCAGCCTTCGGGAAGGAACTCGACGGTGGAGAGGGCGAGATGGTGGCCGGTGGCGGTGGAAAGCATGGCGCCGATGAAGCCCACCCAGAGGGTGAGGTGCTCGGTGTAGACCGCCGCCCCGGGGACGCTGGCGCCGGTCATCCGGCGGACCACCGCCTCCAGGGTGGGGAGCAACACCATGGCGAGGACGATGACCACCAGGGACCAGCGCTCCAGCGCGGTGCCGGCGGGTTTCTCCTCGGGTGCTTCGGGCGCTCCGGCGACGGGGCCGGCTGCGGACGGCGCGTCCAAGGCGACTCCCGGGTGCTGCAAAGGTTGACTTCCCCGGCAGCGTCAATATCACTCTCGCCCATCTTGCGCGCGTTCCTTTCCGTGCCGCTGCTTCTGTTGCTCGCCTGCTCTCCCAAGCGCTACGCGCTCAACCAGGTGGCGGACGCGCTCTCCGACACCGGGGAGGGCAGCGCCTTCGCCCGCGACGACGATCCGGAGCTGGTGAAGGACGCCGTCCCCTTCGCCCTCAAGACCATGGAGAGCCTCTCCGACAAGCTCGACGACCACGTCGGGCTGCGCCTGGGGATGGCCCGGGGATTCACCCAATACGCCTATGCCTTCCTCCAGCAGCCGGCCGAGCTGGGCGCGCCGCCCCGCGAGGCGCAGGCGGAGATGGCCCGGGCCCGCAAGCTCTACCTGCGGGCGCGCGGCTACGGCCTCGAGGGTCTGATGCTTTCCCGGGGGGTGACGGCGCAGGATCTGCGCACGCCGGCGGGCGTCGGTCGGCTGCAGAAGGAGGACGTGCCGCTGCTCTACTGGACCATCGCCCCTTGGGCGGCGGCCATCGCGGCGGACAAGCGGGACCTGGAGCTGGTGGGAGACGTGCCGCTGATCGCCTCGCTGCTCGACCGGGCCCTGGAGCTGGACGAGGGGTGGGACCAGGGGTCCTTGCACGAGTTCGCCATCACCTTCGATCCCGCCCGGCCGGAGGGGACCACCGCGCAGAAGCAGAAGCAGCACTTGCAGCGGTGCCGGGAGCTGGGGCAGGGCGAGCGGATCTCGCCCCTCGTGACCTACGCCGAGTCGGTCTCCGGTCCGGCGCAGAACAAGAAGGAATACGAGGCGCTGCTCAAGGAGGCGGCCGCCTTCGACGTGGACCAGCCCAAGGCGCGCAAGGACCGGCTGGCCAACGTGCTGGCGCAGCGCCGTGCGCGCTACCTCCTGGCGCACGAGGACGACGTCTTCACCGATTGAGGAAGGCCCGCATGAAAAGACTTTCGCTCGCGCTCCTGCTCGCCGCCGCCTCCGCCTCCGCCCAGGCGCAGGTGCGCATCAAGCTGGGGACCATGGCCCCGCAGGGGTCCACCTGGCACCAGCAGATGATCTCCATGGCCCAGGACTTCTCCAAGGCCTCGAACGGCAAGGTGGAGCTGAAGATCTACGCCGGGGGGACGCAGGGCAACGAAGGGGAGATGATCCGCAAGATGTCCATCGGCCAGCTCCAGGCGGCCGCCATCACCGCCATCGGGCTGCACGAGATCACCCCCGAGCCGCAGGCGGAGGACGTGCCCTTCATGATCGACTCCTACGAGGAGTACGACTACGTGCACGAGAAGATCCGCGGCACGCTGGAGGAGGCCATCGCCCGCCGCGGCTTCCAGGTGCTGCTCTGGGGCGAGGTGGGCTTCGTCTACCTCTTCTCCACCCAGCCGTACCGGACGCCTGCGGACTTCGGGAAGGGCAAGGTCTTCACCTGGAACGGCGACCCGGCTGCCGAGGCGGCCTGGAAGGCGGCGGGGTTCCACCCGGTGGTGCTCTCCTCCACCGACCTGGTTCCTTCGCTCACCTCGGGGATGATCAACATCATCGGCCAGTCGCCGCTCTACGCGTACACCACCAACCTCTACTCCAGGGCCAAGTACATGCTCGATCTGCACTGGGGCTTCCTCACCGGGGCCACGGTGGTGCGCAGGGATTCCTGGGAGAAGATCCCCAAGGAGACGCGGGAGGCGCTGCTGCAGATCGCCGAGGAGTACGCGAAGAAGAGCCGGGATGACACCCGCAAGCAGAACGAGGACGCCATCGTCCAGATGAAGAAGCGGGGGCTGACGGTGGTGCAGCCGGCGTCGATCGAGGCCTGGCGCAAGGCGGCGGACCAGGCGAAGGCGGTGGTGCGGGGGAAGGTGGTGCCCGAAGAGATCTACGACGAGGTGGTGAAGTACCGGGACGAGTTCCGCGCCCAGCACAAGCGCTGACTCACCACCTGGCCTCGTGGTCCTCGGTCACCCCGGGGAGCGCTTCGACGGGGATTCCGCAGAGGTTCCCGGTGAAGGTGCCGAAGGGCTGCACATAACGGCTGCGGATCAGCGCCAGGTTGACGTCCTGCGAGCGGCAGGCTTCCGCCCGGAAGGCGAGGTCCACCTTGCCGTCCGCGCTCCGCAAGCGCCAGGGGCCCAGCGGCGTGCCGGGCGTGAAGGAGAAGGCCACCGGCCCCACCGCCTGGGGCTCGCCGTCGATGAAGGCCACGTTCTCGCCCTCGCCCTGGAGGAAGCCCTCGCTGAAGTTGAAGGCCACCTGGTGCGGGCCCGAGCGGCCCAGGCCGAAGGCCCAGCGCCAGGACGTCTCCCGGGCCAACAGTCCGTGCGTGTAGTCGAGCCCGGCCAGCCCGGAGCGCACGGGGAAGCGGACGTTGGCCACCCGCACTTCGCCTTCCGCGGGGAGGAGGACCGACTTCTGGGTCAGGTTGAAGCGTCCCTTGGGGCCCACGGGAGCGACGGCCGTGATGGGGGGCGGGGCAGGGTTCGCGTCCAGCAGGAGATCGATGTCGGCGTGCGCCCAGTTGGCCTGCACGGAGACGCGCCCTCCCGCGCGCTGCAGCCTTGCGTTGATCCGGGGGCCGCGCAGGCGGGCGGACATCCCGTCCCCGGGCTCGTCGCCGATGCGGGCGCAG
>DATKAG010000284.1:0-4526 GCA_035498355.1 Myxococcales bacterium
CGCAGCAGGAGGACCAGCGCCATCACCAGGTAGATGCTGAACAGCTCCACCTGGGGGAAGAAGTGCACCGCCGCCGAGCGCACCAGGCCGACGATCAGCGAGCCCAGGGCCGCGCCGGGCATGCTCCCCAGCCCCCCCACCACCACCACCGCGAAGGCCAGCACGATGGTCTCCACGCCCATCCCCGGCACCACCGAGACGGTGGGGGCGGTGAGGGCGCCGCCCAGCGCCGCCAGCATGGTGCCGAGGGTGAAGGTGACGAGGAAGACCTTGCGCACGTCGATGCCCAGGGCGGCGGCGATCTCCCGGTCGTGGATCACCGCCACCAGCAGCTTGCCGTAGCGGGTGCGGTAGATCCCCCAGCGCAGCCCCACCCCGGTGCCTGCCGCGGCGAGCACCAGGGCGGCGCTGTAGACCGGGTAGGTGAGCGGCCCGATCTCCACCGTGCCCAGCAGGGCGTAGGGCTCGCTGACGAAGTACGACTCCACGCCCCAGACCAGCTTGATGGCGTCCTCGAGGATGAGGAAGAGGGCGTAGGTCACCAGCACCATCACGATCTCGTCGCGCCCGTAGACCACGCGCAAGAGGCCCCGCTCGATCAGGGGGCCGAAGACCAGGCCTACGGCGACCGCGGCCGCGAGCAGGAGCGCGTACGAGAACAAGGGCGGATGTCCGCCCCGGATCCAGGTCCCCACCAGCGAGGCGGCGGCGTACGCGCCCAGGGCGTAGAGGCTGCCGTGCGCCATGTTGAGGATGCGCATCACGCCGTAGACGATGGTCAGCCCGGCGGCGATGATGAACAGCCAGCTGGCGTAGATGGTGCCGTCGATGAGCACCGCCAGGATGTCGCCCATGCCGTGAGGGCCCCGGCGCGCGCGCCTACTTCTTCGAGAAGGTGGCCTTGATCCAGTCCGCGCTCCTGGTCCCCTCCGGCGGGTTCACCCGCTCGGCGGGGAAGCGCTTCACCTGGGTGAAGGTGAGCTTGCCCCCGCTGTTCTTCGCCACCCCGTAGACGGTCTCCTCGATCGCCTGGTGCCCCTTGCCCAGCGCCATCCGGATGGTCCCGCTGGGGGTCTCGAAGCTGGAGCTCTCGAAGGCGGCGATGATCGCCTCCTGCGATGGCTCGCCGCCGCCCGCCTTCTGCGCCTTCTCGTAGGCGGTCTTCAGCCCGAGCAGGGCCTGCGCCATGTGGTAGGCGGGATAGACGGGCGGGACGCTGTAGCGGTCCTGGTAGGTGGAGCGCAGCCAGCGGTTCAGCTCGTTGTCGGGGGCGAAGACGCCGTGCGGCCCGCGGGCGCCGATGATGGTCCCGTCGGGGATCTGCCCGGCCAGCTTGTACATGGCGGTCTCCCCTGCGGTGAGCAGGGCGGTGCTCTTGCGGAAGAGGCCCCGGGGGGAGGCCTGGAGGATGAAGGCGTCCAGGTCGCCGCCCCAGAAGCTGGAGTGGATGACGTCGGGCGAGCCGGACATCAGGGCGGAGATCTCCGCCCCGTACTGGCCGGAGAGGAACTTGGGCATCTGCGAGGTCGCCACCTTCACGTCGGGGCGCAGGGCTTTCATGGTGGCCTCGAAGTCGTTCCAGGAATCCTGGCCCCAGGCGTAGTTCTGGTTGATGCCGGCGATGCTCTTCAGCTTCGGCTTCAGCTCGGTGACGTAGAGGGCGGCTGCCACGTTGTCCATGGTGGCGTGCGCGTCGGTGCGGAAGAGGTACTTGTAGCTGGCGTCCTCGAAGATGCGGGGGGTGCCGCAGTCGAAGAAGAGGGTCAGCTTCTTCAGTTCCTCTGCCACCGGGGCCACCGCCAGGCAGTCCCCGCTGGAGATGTAGCCGATCACCGCGTCCACGTTCTGCCGCTGCACCAGGTCGCGGTACTCGCTCACCTGCTTCGCCGTCCCTCCCGCCTCGTCGAGGAAGACCACCTCGATGGGGCGCCCTCCCAGCCCCTTCGTCGCGTAAGGCGCGGGAGCCTTGCCGGCGTTGAGCGACTCCACCAGCACCTCGGCGGCATTGCGCGCAGGGACTCCGAAAGGCCCGGCCGCCGCGCCGGAGAGGAAGGTGACCACTCCCAGCTTGAAGGGCTTTTCCGCCGGCGCCGGCGCCTGCGCGGAGGCGGCGAGGGCGAAAGAGAGGATCAGCGGCAGCAGCGGTCCCGCGAGAGGCGAGCGCGAACGGCTCATGGGTTTTCCCCCTGTGTGGCGGAGGGGCAAGGCTAGAGAGCGCCCGTGCAGGTTGTCAAACCGCGCCTCATCTTCATCACGTGTCCCGCGATCCCTGCGACGTCCTGGGAGTGCCCGAGGGCTCCCCGCCCGAGACCATCAAGGCGGTCTACCGCCAGCTTGCCCGCACCTTCCATCCGGACGTGAACTCCGACCCGGCGGCCGTGGAGCGCTTCCGCGAGATCACCGAGGCGTACCTGGCCCTGATGAGGCCGGAACGACGCGGGTCCGCCGCTGGGCGGCGCCCCCGCCGGACCGCCGGCGAGGAGACGGAGATGACGGTCGGCTTGCGGCTTGCGGGCATCGATCTGGGAGGCCTGGTCGGCGTCTCCGTCGTTGTGCGGCGCCGGGTATTGCTGGACGATGCGCCGGGGTCGCCCGAAACCCGGTTGCCCGGGCGTGGACATCGCGGGCGGCGGTAGGCGCCCCGAGGTTGCGCAGCCGCTCGACTTGCGCTCCATCCGCCCGCAAAATATGCGCCGCCCCCGGGTCGGATTGCCCTAAAGGCCATGTAGCCCACGGCTTGGCGTCAGGGCATGCTGCTTGCGTCGACCCCGAATCGTCCCGGGAGGCCGTCATGCGCGTAAATTTGTACGTGCCCGGCATCGCAGTACAGCGCATCCAATTCGCCGCCGCCGCTTTGCTTGCGGCGATCGCCTGCGCCGGCCCAGTCGGACCTCCAGGCCCTGCAGGACCCGCAGGCCCCGCCGGAGACGCCGGCCCCTCCGGCCCCCCGGGAGACGGCGGCGCCCAGGGGCCTCCCGGCACCACGGGAGTGATCGACTACAACGTGATGACCCCACAGGAGCTGCAGGATTCCAAGCTCGCCGTGGTGGTCACCGCCTTCAGCATCCCGGCCGATGGCAAGCCGGTGGTGAACCTGTCCGCCACCGAGCGCCACAACGCCGGCGTCAAGGGGATGTCGCCGGCCGTGATCAGCTGGCGCTTCGCCTTGCTCAAGCTCGACGCGGCCGGGACCGGCACCGCCACCGGCTACGCGAACGACAGCTGGGTCAGCTACATGGCGTCGAACGATCACAGCACCGCAGGCACGGAGACGGCGAGCGCCACCACGCTGACCGACAACGGCGACGGGACCTACGTCTACAAGTTCTCCAGGAACGTGACCGCCGGCCCCACCGGGGCAGGAACCACCTACGAGCCCACCAAGGTGCACCGCCTGGTCATCCTCATCTCGGCGACCGGCAACCCCTTCACGCCGGTGAACATCGTGAAGGACTTCATCCCCTCCACCGGCGCCGACGTGCCCGACCCCGCACCCGGGGTGAAGCAGAACGACAAGGTGGACCCGGCCGCCTGCCTCGAGTGCCACACCACCTTCCGGGCCATCGCGGGGGGCACGGGCGAGCTGGGCGGAGGCGAGTTCCACGGCGGGGCGCGCTTCGACATCCACACCTGCATCGCCTGCCACAACAACCAGAGGCGCTTCGCGGCCACCGGCAGCGGGCCCGATTCTCCCACCGTCGCCGCGGACACCACCTGGACCGGCGACATGGTGCTGATGAACAACGAAGCGATCATGAACTTCCCGGTCTTCATCCACCGCATCCACATGGGCGAGCGGCTGAAGATGACCGGGGGCACCTACCAGGGCTACGAGAAGCCCTACGAAGTCACCTTCCCCCAGGACGTGCGCAACTGCGTGAAGTGCCACCGCAGCCCCGCCCCCATGGCGGACAACTACAAGAGCCTGCCCAGCCGGCGCACCTGCGGCGCCTGCCACGACGACAAGAGCTTCGTCAGCCCGGCTCCTCCCGGCCGCACCGTGCACACCGGCGGGCCCCAGGCGGACGACAACAGCTGCCTGCTTTGCCACGTCACCGGCGGGATCGGCGGGGACATCCCAAGCATGCACGTTCCGGTCTCCCCTCCCAACCCCGGCAACATCTACCTCGTCGCCGGCGGCAACGCGAACACCAACGCGGCCTTCGTGGCCGCCGCGGGCGCCGTTCCTCCCGGCGCCCACGTCATCAAGTACGTGGTGAAGAGCGTCTCCACCTGGAACGACGCGGGTACCACCCGGCCGCAGATCGTCTTCAAGTTCACGCTGGACGGCGCCGACGTCGTCCTTCCCGCTCCGGGCACGGCGACGGAGATGATCCCCAACTTCGTGGGCGGGCCGAGCGCGTTCTTCGCCTTCGCCGTTCCCGAGGGGGACACCGTTGCCACCACCATCAGCGCGCCGGCCGACTTCAACGCCACGGGCAGCGCTTACATCCGCAACGTCTGGAACGGCACGGGGATCTGCGCGGGCGGCACGATCGACGCCACCCACACCACCACCGGGGCCG
>DATKAG010000285.1:0-5160 GCA_035498355.1 Myxococcales bacterium
GCCGCCCCCAGCGCGGGTGGCGCAAGAGCCTCCACAGCTCCCAGGGCAGGAGCAGGGCGGTGGCGATCACCACCAGCCAGGGCGACCACCAGCGCCCCGCCCGCAGCGCCAGCCCCTCCACGGCGGAGAGCAGGGAGTCGCCGAGGAGCGCGAAGACGAGGATCTTCAGCCTCCGGGCGGTGGCGGCGCGCACCAGGAAGGTGGCGGCGTGCACGGCCCAGGCCCCGGTGAAGTGCTCCAGCATCAGCTCCGCCAGGGTGGCCGCGCCCGCCTCGGTGCCCCAGATCAGGAGCCAGATGCCGGCGATCCCCAGGGCGAGCTGGATCGCCGACTTGCCCAGCTTGTAGACGATGATCGCTTCCAGCCCCGCCGGGCGCTTCATGCGCCCGGCACCAGCGCGCGCACCAGGTCGAGGAGCCGGTTGACGTCGAAGGGCTTCTCCATCGAGCGCACGCCCAGGCGCTCCGCCTGCTCGCGGCCCTCGTTGGAGCCGGTGGTGAGGATCACCGGCACCTGGCCCAGCCCGGCCTGGCGAAGCTGCTGCACCAGCCAGGCGCCGTCCGCGTCGGGCATGAAGTAGTCGATCAGCATCAGGGAAGGCGGAGCGGCCTTGGCCGCCTCGATGGCCCGGTGCGCGTCGGGCGAGGTGCGCACCGCGAAACCGTTCAGCTCCAGGAGGTCCTGGAGGACGAGGCGGGTGTCTTCGTCGTCATCGACGACGAGGATCTCGCGGCGGCCGGCCATCTGCGGAAGCCTACCGCTTGCGCGATTGCACGGCGAGTGCGACCGCCTCGCAGAGCTCCGGCAGGCCTCCCGCCGCCACCGCATCCACCCGCAGGCCCGCCTCGCGCGCTTCCCCGGCGCACAGCTTCCCCATGCAGGCCACCGCCGCCGCCTGCGCCAGGGACGGGCCGGCCAGGGCGGCGAAGCCGCGCGCGGCGCTTCCGCTGGCGAAGGAGATGGCCTCCACCCGGCCTTCGCGCAGCGCCTGCAGCAAGGAGGGGTCGGCCCGCCGAGCCGGCACCGTCCGGTACAGCGTCAGGGCTTCCACTTCCGCTCCCGCCGCCCGCAGGCCGTCGACCAGGGCCGGGTTTCCCCCTTCGGCGCGCGCGACGAGGACGCGCTTGCCGCGGACCTTGTCCCGAAGCTCGGCGACCAGCGCGTCCGCCCCCACCCCGCGGGAAGGGACGATCGCCTTGCCCGGCAGCTCCCGGGCAGTGGCCTCGCCCACCGCCGCCAGCGGCACCCCCCGCGCGCCTCCCAGGGCGAGCAGGCGGCGCGCGGCCTGGGGCGAGGCCAGGACGGCCAGGTCCAGGCGGCCGGAGCGGAGGAGGGAGGCGATGCGCCCCGCGTCCGGCCCGTCCTCGAAGGCGATGCAGGGCATGCGCAAGGGGATGGCGCCGCGCTCCCGCAGCAGGGCTTCCAGCTCGGGGGCGTCCTCCTCCGCGCGAGTGACGAGGACGTGGACGCCGGCCAGGTTCACGCGCGCTTCGGCGCGGGCAGCCCCTGGGCCTGCGACCGCGCCGCCTCCAGCAGCGGCGCTCCGCCCCCGTCGAGCAGCGCCTGGCCCACGGCGCGGCCCAGCGGCTCGGGCCGGGAACGGGGTCCTCGCATCTCTGCGCGCACCAGGCGCACCCCGGACTCTTCCTCGGGGCCGCCGAGCACCGCGCGCAGCCAGAGGGTCTGCCCCTCCAGCACGGCGTACGCGGCCACCGGCACGGTGCAGCCGCCGGCCAGCCGGGCCAGCACCGCGCGCTCGGCGCGGACGCAGTCGGCGGTAGCGGCGTCGTTCAACGGAGCGGTGGCCTCGAAGCCCTTCGAGCCCCGCCCGGTCTCGATGGCCAGCGCGCCCTGCCCCGCCGCGGGCAGGGAAAGCTCGACGGGCAGCACCTCGGTGACCTGCTCTTCCAGGCCCAGCCGGCGCAGCCCGGCGAGCGCCAGCACCACCGCGTCCAGCCTGCCCTGGGGGTCGCGCTCGGCGGGACGGACCTCCACCCCGTCGCGGATCACCGCCGCTCCCGTGGCCCGGGCCAGCCGGGTCTGCACGTTGCCGCGCACCGGGACGATCATGAGATCCGGCCGCGCCGAAAGAAGCTGCACCGCGCGGCGCAAGGAGCTGGTGCCCACCCGGGCCCCCCGGGGAAGCTTTTCGAAGGTCCGGGCGGAGGGCGCCACCAGCGCGTCGCGGGGATCCTCGCGGGCGGGAAAGGCGGAGAGCACGAACTCCTCGGGCAGGGCGAAGGGGACGTCCTTGGCGCTGTGCACCGCCAGGTCCGCCCGCTTCTCCAGCATCGCCTGTTCCAGCTCCTTGACGAAGAGGCCTTTTCCCCCCACCTCCGCCAGGGAGCGGTCGAGGATGCGATCGCCCTCGGTGGACATGGGCACGAGCTCGCAGTCCTCCCCGCGGGCGCGCAGCCATCCCTGGACGCGCTCGGCCTGCCACAGCGCCAGCGCGCTCTTGCGCGTGCCGATGAGCAACATCAGCCGTTCCTCAGGAGCGGCAGGACCGAGCCTTCGCCCTTCGTCTCCGCCTCCGGCGCCGCCGCGGCAGCCGTCTCCGCCACCGGCTGCGGGACCGGCTCGTCCTCCAGGCCGAAGAGCGCCGCCGCCGCCTCGCCCAGGGGGCCTTGCCCGGCCTCGGCGCGCAGCCGGGAGGTGGGGCCGTGCAGGAGCTTGTTGACGATGGCGGAGGCCATGGCCCGGACGCTCTTCCGCTGCTTCTCGTCCAGCCCCTGGAGGGAAGCCAGCGTCTTTTCCACCTCGGCCCTGGCCAGGGACTCGGCGTGAGCGCGCAGCCTGCCCAGCACCGGCACCGCCTGGCGCTCGCGCCGGGAGGCGAGGAAGGCCTTCAGCTCGCCCTCGACGATCTCCTCGGCCTTGCCCACGTGGGCGGCCCGCAGGTCGCGGTTCTGGGCGGCCACCCGCTCCAGGTCGTCGAGGTCGTAGACGTAGACGTTCTCCAGCTCGTTGGTGCTGGGCTCCACATTGCGGGGCAAGGTCAGGTCGACGAAGAAGATGGGCCGGTAGCGCCGGGCCTTGAGGGTGCGCGCCACCATCTCCCGGGTGACCACGTGCTGCGCCGCCCCGGTGGAGCAGATGGCCACGTCCGCCCGCTCCAGCAGGCCGGGCAGCTCGGCGAGGGAGACGGGCACCCCGTCCACCTCGCGGGCCAGCTCCTCGGCCGCCTGCGGGCTGCGGTTCGCCACCAGAAGCTCGCGGGCCCCGCCCGAGCGCAGCTCCCGCGCCGCCAGCTGGGCCATCTCGCCGGCGCCCAGCAGCAGCACCGAGCGGCCCTCCAGGCTGCCCAGAAGCTTGTGCGCCAGCTGCACCGCGATGCTGGAGACGGACACCGCGCCCCGGGCGATCTCCGTCTCGGTGCGCACCCGCTTGGCCGCGGTGGTGGCCCGGGCCAGGGCTTTGGACAGCTCGGGCCCCAGCGCGCCGGCCTTCTGCGCCAGTGCGGCGGCCTCCTTCACCTGCCCGAGGATCTGCGCCTCGCCCACCACCATGGAGTCGAGGCTGGCGGTCACCCGGAAGAGGTGCCGCAGCGCCTCCTCCTCGAAGCGGCAGATGGCGTGCGGCGAGGCCACCGGGCCCAGGGTCTCCAGCACGTCCTCGCCGGCGTCGCGCGAGTCGGCCACCGCGAAGATCTCGATGCGGTTGCAGGTGGAGACCAGGAGCGCCTCCTTCACCCCCGGCAGGGCCTTGATCTCCCGCACCCGCGCGTCCACCTCGTCCCCGCGCACGGCGATCTGCTCGCGCACCGCGATGGGCGCCTGCTTGTGCGAGAGGCCGACGCAGAGGAAGGTCATGCGGCCGTCCCGTGCAGGACCGGGGCCGCCGTGAGCAGCCCGACGTAGGTGCCGATCAGGAGCACGAAGCCCGCCACCACCAGCACCGCCACCCTTCGCCCGCGCCATCCGGCCACCAGCCGGGCCTGGATGAGGGCGGCGAAGAGCGCCCAGGCGAGGACGGCGAAGCCCTGCTTGGGGGCGATGGGGAAGGTGGCGCCGGTGGCCTCCTGCGAGACCAAAGAGCCGGTGGCGATGGCCAGGGAGAGGAAGACGAAGCCCCAGACCGCGAGGCGATAGCTGGCGCGATCGAGCAGATCCAGCGAGGGCAGCCGGGCCAGCAGGCGACCCGGGCGCTTGCTCTTCACCTGCTTCTCGCTGGCCAGGTAGAGGATGGAGAGCCCGAAGGCCAGGGCCAGGGCGGCCGTCCCCAGCGCCGCGGCGCCCACGTGCAGGAAGAGCACCAGGCTGTGGTTGATCTCGGGCGCGATGGCCCGGGAGCCGGATTGCACCAGGTGGGCGGGGACCATCACCGCCACGGTGAAGGGGGCGACGAAGGCGCCGGCCACCGGCAGATCGTACTTGAAGTCGAGGATCAGGTACCCGGCGACGGTCACCGCGGCCAGCAGGCTGAAGAGCTGTCCGCCCTTCCAGGCCTCGACGCCCAGGCCGGCCCCGGCGACGCCCAGGGAGGCGGCGAAGGCGCCGAAGTGCACCACCACCCCCAGGAGCAAGAGCAGGCGTCCCGCGCGGACCAGCACCGGGCGCGGCCGCACCAGCCAGGTGAGGAAGGCCGCCGCTCCCGCCGCGTAAGCGACCAGCGCGATGTGCACGAGGATCGGGGCCATCGGTGCTTCCTTAGAGGTGATCGAGCAAGAACTGCGCCAGCATATCCTGCTCGCCTTCCTTCTTCTCATCCCCGGATGCGGGCGCAGGTTTTGCGCCCGGTGCGTCTTTCGCCGGGGTGCCTGGCGGGGGCGGCTGCGGCTGCGAGGCCGCGGCGGCCCGGCGCAGCGCGTTGGCGTCGGCGAGGAACCCCTGCTGCACCTGGTACGCGCTCTCCCCCAGAAGCACCGACTCCATGTAGTGCTCCGCCCCCATCTGCTTCAGCGCATCGGTGGTCTTCACCTTGGCCAAGAGGCCCGCGTTGTCCTCGCCGGCCTCCATCTTGATGAAGCGCACCGCGCTGGTGAGCGCGAAGCTCTTCTGCTCGCCCAGGATGGTGAGCACGTTGCCATCGACCTGGATGCGCCCCTGCTCCGACCACTTGTCGAGCACGGATTGGGGTACGAAAAGGTAGTCGGCCATGGTGGGCGCTGAGCATCCTCGCCGCGCGGTGATCATCGTATCGCGTCGCGGGCTTGGCGGC
>DATKAG010000286.1:0-13923 GCA_035498355.1 Myxococcales bacterium
GTAAAGCACGCCGCCATGGGCCGTCCGGTCGTAGGCCAGGTTCACGTGGTCGCGCGCCGAGGGGCCCGCCGGCGCCGTGTGCCAGGCCCCGTCCCATTCCCAGGTGTCCGCAAGCGGGCTCGCGCCGTCGAAGCCGCCGAAGAGGACCACGGCCGCGCGCGCCTCGTCGTAGGAGAGCGCGTGCAGGAAGCGGCCCGCGGGGCCAGAGGCGGCCGCCTGCGTCCAGGCGCTCCCGTCCCACTCCCAGGTCCCCCCGGGAAACGTCGACCCGCCGGTCGAGCCGCCGAAGAGGACGGTGCGCTCCCGCGCAGCGTCGTAGGCCAGGCGATGGAACGAGCGCGGCGCCGGGCCCGCGCCGCTCGCCCGCGTCCAGACCGCCCCGTCCCACTCCCAGGTATCCCCCAGCAAGGCGCTGCCGGTGTCGCCGCCGAAAAGCACGATGCGTCCCCGCCGCCGATCGAACGCCGCCGCGGAGCCCGTCCGCTTCTCAGGGCCCGCTCCCACCGCCCGCGACCAGGAGGAGCCGTCCCAGAGCCAGGTGTCGGACTGCGGGCCCGCCGCCGACTGGCCCCCGAAGACCAGGAGCCTTCCCCGCGCCTCGTCGAACACGACGCACGCTTGAGACGCGGCCGGAGGCGATGGCGACTCGCTTGCGCCGCCGCAGGCGGAGGCCAGGAGCAGGCTGGCGATGGCATTGCGCATGCCGGCCGCCTTACGACGAGGCGCGCGGCCGCGGCAAACGCGCGGGCGCCCTTTCGCAGCGCCCCCGGGGGTCCGGATGGCCCGACCCGGTCGCCTCGCTGCAGGAACGGGCCGATTCGCTGCTTCGCAGGGCCCCCCTCTTGAAACCTTGCCGGATACGGGCCGACACTCTGCGGCCGTGAACTGGATCCGCCTCCGCGGAGCGGCGCTGCTCCTGGGCGCGGCCACGGCGCTCGCCCTGGTGGACAGCGTGCAGAGCCACCTGGCGCACGCGCACTGGCCGAACCGCGACCCTTTCGGCTTCCGCTTCACGCACACCCTTCCCCCCTGGATCATCGCCGCGCTCCTCGTTCCCGCGGTGGCGGCGGTGGTGAAGCGCTGGCCCCTGCAGCTCACCGTGCGTTCCGTGGCCCTCCACCTGATATCGGGATCGACGTTCGCGGTGGTGCACTTCGCGCTGCTCGCCCTCTTCCACCGCTTCGTCCTCTGGCCGGGCCAGCCGGTCCTTCCCACCATCCGCCTCTTCCTCCTCAACTACTTCGTCTTCTACCTGCTGCTCTACTGGGCCGCCGCCGGGGCCGTCCAGTCGCTCCAGAGCGCGCGGGCGCTGCGCAAGCGCGAGCAGGCGGCGCTGGAGCTCACCGCCCGGCTGGCGGAAGCGAGGCTCGACGCCCTGCGCGCCCAGCTCAACCCGCACTTCCTCTTCAACGTGCTCAACTCCGCGGCGATGCTCGCCCGGAAGGGGAAGCCGGCCGAGGTGGTGACCGTGCTGGCCAGGCTGGGCGATCTGCTCCGCTACGTCCTGCGGGAGGGGTCGAGAGGGGAGACCACGCTGCAGGAGGAGCTGGAGTTCCTCCGCAGCTACCTCGAGCTGGAGAGGGTCCGCTTCGGCGACCGGCTCACCGTCCGCTTCGAGGCGGACCCGGGCCTTTCGCCCCTGCGGGTGCCCTCGCTCATCCTCCAGCCGCTGGTGGAGAACGCCGTCCGGCACGGGATCTCCTGCCGGCCGGGCGCCGGCCGGATCGAGATCCGCGCCCGCCGCGCGGGGGCGAGGATGCAGCTCGAGATTCGCGACGACGGCCCGGGACTCTCGCCGCAGAGGGCGAACGGGACTGGAGGCATCGGCATCCGCAATACCCGCGAGCGGCTGAAGGAGCGCTACGGCGCCGCCGCCGAGCTGACCTTGCGCACGCTGCCGGAAGGGGGCACGGCCGCCCTGGTCAGCCTTCCCTGCGAGGTGGCGGCGTGAGCGTGCGCGCGCTGGTGGTCGACGACGAGCCCCTGGCCCGGGGCGAGCTGGCCCGGCTGGTGGCGGCGACCCCCGGCTTCGAGGTGGTGGGCCAGGCCGAAGACGGCGACGCCGCGGTGGCGGCCATCGCCTCGCTGCGGCCGGACCTGGTGCTCCTCGACGTGCAGATGCCTGGGCGCGACGGCTTCGAGGTGATCCGCGCAGTGGGGCCGGAGCGGATGCCGCCGGTGATCTTCGTCACCGCCTGGGACTCGTTCGCCCTGCGCGCTTTCGAGGTGCACGCGCTCGACTATCTGCTCAAGCCCTTCGAGGACCGCCGCCTGCGCGAGGCGCTGGCCCGCGCCCGCCCGGACGCGGGCCTGGCGCGGAGGCTGGAGGCGGCCATCGCCGGGCGGGCGCCGGAGCCGCGCTTCCAGGTCCGCCTCGGGCAGCGGGTGGTGCTGGTCCCCTCCGGCGAGATCGACTGGGTGGAGGGCGCCGGCTACTACGCGCTCCTGCACGCGGGCGCGCGATCGCACCTCTTGCGGGAGGCGATGCGGCGGATCGAGGCCCGCCTGGACCCGGCGCGATTCCTCCGCGTGCACCGCTCGGCCATCGTCCAGCTCGACCGGGTGCGGGAGCTGCGCCCCGGACGCCGCGCGCTCCTCCTTCAGGACGGGACCGAAGTGCGCGTCAGCCGCGGCCGCTGGACCGCCCTGCTCGGCGCCCTCGGTCAGCGCACGGTGAAGGCGTAGACGGCCGAGTTGCCCGCCGCGTACACCCGCCCCTTGGCGATGATGGGGGCGTTGAACTTCCGCAGCGACCCCAGCTGGGCGCTGGTGAAGAGCGCCTCCCCTGTCTCTGCGTTGAAGGCATGGAGCTCGTTGTCTCCCTCGGCCCCGAGTTGCCAGACCACGGTCTCGGCTTCCGCTCCGGTGGTGCTGGCGATGGGGGAGCCGCGCCCGTTCACGGAGGCGCACCAGGCGGTGGCGATGCCCGGCGGGGTGCCCGCGCTGATGCGCAAGGCCACGAACCCGTTGCCGCTCGTGCAGGAGTTGCCGGTGGCGGGGAAGGCGAGGATGGTCCCGGTCGGGGTGGCGACGACGGTGGGGGCGGTGATCACCACCGAGTTCGCGACCTGTGGCGAGGCGAGGCCGCCGCCGATGCCGCCCAGGTTGTCGCGGTTGGCCAGGTGCAGCCGGCCGTCCTTCCCCAAAGTGGCGACGTAGTGGGCGGCCCCGACGTCGAAGGGCAGCGCGCCGGCCGTGCCGATGTCGGTGTCGCTGTTGTCCAGGGCCAGCCAGTTCGCCGGCGTATAGAAGTCGGCCCCGGCGCCGGAGAACGAGGGGCCGGGAGCGAGCTTGAGGATGGCCTCGCCGCCGTTCCAGGCGCTGAGCCCGATGGTGTTTCCGGTAGCGACGAAGAGCGATCCCCCCATCACCGCCACTCCGCCCATCGACCAGATCCCGCCCCCATGCCCGGTCTTGTAGGAGACGGGCGCCGCCGACCCGTTCGTGTCGATCCCCACCACCCAGCCGGAGTAGTTGCCGCAATCGCCGAAGTGGCCGCTGTAGGGGACATAGAGGATGCCGTTGAGCAGCGCCAGCGCGCCGCGCTGGTTCTGCACGCGGGAGGTGAAACCCGTGACCGAAGTGTCGAGGTCGACGGAAGCGCCCTGGAATCCGCCGTCCGCCAGGGAAAGGGCGTAGACGCGGTGGTGGCCGCCCGAGGTCATGGCGTCGGCGAAGAGGAGCTTGCGCCCGGCGTCGATCACCGGCGTGCCCACGATCCCGACGGGGTCGATGTTCCCGCAGGGCAGTTCCGAGAGGGCAGCGGGCGGGGCAACCACGCGAGACCAGATGCGCGCCCCGCTGATGGGATCGAAGGCGATCACCTCGTTGCGCTGGGTGGCGACGATCAACAGATCCTGCCCGCC
Source organism: Myxococcales bacterium (assembly GCA_035498355.1). GTDB lineage: Bacteria > Myxococcota > Myxococcia > Myxococcales > 40CM-4-68-19 > 40CM-4-68-19. The sequence goes on from DATKAG010000286.1 coordinate 3,867, forward strand.
CTCGCCGCCGTCCCAGTAGAGGGGTTGCGCGTAGACGCCGCCCTGGGAGCTGAACACGCCGTCCTGGCGCAGGCCTCGCACCGCCTGCCGGGTCATGGCCGGGTCCAGGTAGACGCCGCTGCGCTGGGCATCGTTGTGGTGCTGGAGCACGCTGGCGCGCACGCCCGAAGGGAGCTGATCGCTCCCGCCTACCGTGGCCGCCGGAGCCGTCGTCTTGCAGGCGAGCAAGGCCAGGGCCAGGAGCGGTGCGGGTCTCATCCGCCGAGCGATACGCGCGCGGCGCCCCGCGGTCAACCTCGTGTCAGGGCCCTGTGATACATCGGGCCCATGACGGTGGAAGCGATGCTGGAGCAGATCCGCCTCCTCTGCGGCCAGGCGCGCGACCCGCACCTGCGCGCGCTGCTCTTCGCCTTCCTCGACGACGGCGCGCTCGTCTCCGCCTTCCTCCGCGCGCCCGCCGCCAAGAGCATCCACCACGCCTTCGCGGGCGGGCTCTGCGAGCACACGCTCTCGGTCCTGCAGCTCGGCTGGCGGATCTGCGATCACTACCCGCAGCTCGATCGCGACCTGGTCACTGCCGGCTGCCTCTTGCACGACATCGGCAAGGCCCGGGAGATCTCGCCCGGGCCCGGGTTCGAGTACACCGACGAAGGCCAGCTCGTCGGGCACCTGGTGCTCACCTGCCAGCTCATCCGGGAGAAGGCTTCCCGCATCGAGGGCTTCCCCCGCGAGCTGGAGTGGCGCGTCACCCACCTCGTGGCCGCGCACCACGGGCGCAAGGAGTACGGCAGCCCCAAGGAGCCGGTGACGCTGGAGGCGATGGTGGTGCACGCCCTGGACGAGCTGGACACCCGCGTCAGCTCCTTCGGGCAGCTCTTCGCCCAGGCCCAGGGCCCCTGGACCGACCGCAAGAACCTCTACGGCCGGCAGCTCCTGGTCCCGCCGGCGCCCGCGCCCGACGAGCGGCGCTTCGCCGGCCCGGGCCTCTACCGGGAGGGGAAGTGATGCAGCCGTTCCAGCGCACCGCCGCGGTCTTCGACATCGACGACTCGCTGCTCGACGGCAACGCCGGCACCCTCTTCACCCGGTACCTGTACATGAACCGGGAGATGGTGCCCTCGGTCCGCTCGCAGGTGCCGCGCGCCCTCTACGAGTACGCCCGCAAGCGCCTGAGCGAGGCCGACATGGTGGCGCTCGGCTCCCGCTGCCAGCAAGGCATCCGCGCCGACCGGCTGCGCGACCTGGCCCGCAAGTGCTTCAACCAGGACGTGAAGAAGCGCGTCACCCAGCAGGGCGTGCGCACGGTGCGCCGCCACCTCCTGTCAGGCCACCTGGTGCTGGTCGCCTCCGGCTCCCCGCAGTTCATCGTCGACGAGCTGGGCCGCTTCCTCCATGCGCACGAGGCCATCGGCACCCGGGCGGTGATCCGCCAGGGCCTCTCCACCGACGAGCTGGTCCCGCCCGTCGTCTTCCGCGAGGGCAAGCGCGAGCGGGTGAAGGAGGTCCTCGCCCGCCACGGCATCGACGTGGGCCGCTGCTACCTGTACTCCGACTCGGTGGCCGACACCCCTCTCTTCGAGGAAGTGGGCCACCGCGTGGTGGTCAACCCCAAGCCCGCCTTCCGCACCGAGGCCCTCCGCCGCGGCTGGGAAGTGGTGGAATGGAAGGGCCGGTGGAAGACGGAGGGCGAAGAGGCCGCGACCGAGGAATGGCTCAGCTGGGAAGGATGACGGCTACTTCTCCGCCGTGAACCCCGAGTCGGCGATCGCCTTCTCCAGGTCCGCCCGCTTCACCTTCGCGTCGTCGTAGGTGACCTTCACCTCGTGCTTGTTCTTGTCCGAGGCGACGGCCGTCACACCCTTCACGTCCTTGAGCGCCGCCTCGGTCCGCGCCGCGCAGCCTCCGCAGTGCCAGCCGGACACCTTGATGGTGTCCGTCTTCTCCGCCGCCAGGGCGCCGAAGGAAAGAGCGGAAGCGAGCAGGGAGCCGGCGATGATCTTCTTCATGGGGGTCATCCTTTCCAGGGGGTTCGACGTCGGACCGGGCAACGGATTCAAGTGGATCGACCGGGCAAGCGCAAGATCTTCCGCGCATTCTCGGCAGTTGTCCGGGCCAGGTCGTCCGGCGAAAGTCCGCGCAGGCCTGCCAGGGCCGCGGCCGTCGCCGCTACATAGGCGGGTTCATTGCGCTTTCCCCGGTACGGCACGGGTGCGAGAAAGGGGCAGTCGGTCTCCACCAGGATGCGGTCCAGCGGCGTCCGGGCGGCGGCCTCGCGAACCGGCTCCGCGTTGCGGAAGGTGATCACGCCGGAGAAGCTCAGGGCCATCCCCAGCGCAAGGTACCGCTGCGCCGCCTGCCAGTCGCTGGTGAAGCAGTGGATCACGCCCGAGTCCGGCCCCAACTCGCGGGCGAGGATCTCCGCGGTCTCCTCATCCGCCTCACGGGTGTGCACCACCAGCGGCTTGCCCAGCTCCCTGGCGAGCCGGATCTGGCGGACGAACACCTCCCGCTGCGCTTCGCGGGGCGAATGGTCGTAGTGGAAGTCGAGCCCGCACTCGCCCACCGCCACCACCTCCGGGTCGGAGCAGATGCGGCGCAGCTCGACGAAATCGTCCCCGGTGGCCAGCCGGGCGTCGTGCGGATGGATGCCGGCCGTGGGCGAGAGGAAGGACCGGTCGCCCTTCGCCAGCCGCACCGCCTCCAGCGCCCCGGCCATCCCCTTGCCCTCGCGCCACTGCCCCACCACCACCACGTGCGAGAGCCCCGCCTGGCGGGCGCGGGCGATGACCTCGTCGCGATCCTCGAAGTGGTCGAGGTGCGCGTGGGAGTCAACCAGCATCGGCCTGCACCTCGAGCAAGAGCTCCTGGCAGAGCTGCTTCAGCTCGGGCGGCTCCCCCTCGGCCAGCTTGCGCAACAGCTCCAGCGCCTCTGGCGTGCCCAGCTCGGCCAGCCCTTCGGCGGCGTCCATCCGCAAGTCCTCCGGCGCTTCCGCATCCGACGCCAGCCGGAGCAGCCGCTCCTCGGCCCCCGGCGCCTTCAGCCTCCCCAGCGCGCGGATGGCCGCGCCTCGGGCCGCGTCGCCCTCGCTCTCCGCCGCCTCGGTGAGGGCGGGGATGGCTTCGCTCACGCCCAGCCGCCCGGCCCATTCGGCGGCGATGGGCCGGTCATCGCCGTCCGACTCGATGCGCGCGACCAGGTGCGCGCCTCCCCGGGATTCGCCCAGGCGGGCCAGGGCGGCCGCCGCCAGCGTCCGGTCGAACTCGCCCAGCGACTCCTGCTCGAAGAGCTTGCCGATCTGCGGCAGGGCCGAGGCGTCGCCCAGCGACATGAGGGCGGAGAGCGCCTCCTGCCGGCGGTGGTCGTCCTCGAGCGCGGCGACCAGCTCGGGGAGCGCGGCGGGGTCGTGCGCGTCGGAGAGCGCGCAGGCGGCCGCGAAGCGCATCGACTCCTCCTCGGACCTGAGGGCACCGCGCACCTGCGCCCGCGCCTCCTCGCCGGGGAGGCGGATCGCCGACCAGACGGCGCCCACGCGCACCTGGGGCACCGGGTCGGCGAGGAGCGCCAGCACGGCGCCCTGGCACTTCGCCAGGTTTTCCGGATTGCGCAGCAGGCGGACCGCGGCCAGCGCTGCCACCCGCACCATCGGCTCGCCGTCCTCGAGCAGGTCCGCCAGCCGGGGCGCCAGCGCCTCGGCCGCCTTGAGATCGCCTCCCCGCCAGCGCTCCAACAGCGCCCGGACCGCGTCCACCCGCAGCCCGCCGTCGGGGGAGTCCAGCTCCGCCGCCGGGTCGGAGTCGGACTCCGGGGCCTCTGGACTCTCGGGCTCCGCCGCCTTGCGGCCGAAGAGGGAGGAGAAGATTCCCATCACTTCACCAGCGAGCCGGGCTTCACGTCCTGGGGAAGCTCCAGCGCGGTGTGCTCGCGCGTTCCCCCGCCGGAGTAGAGGATCATCCCGTGCGAGGCGAGGCCCTTGCCGAAGGCCTTGGGCGGGAGGTTCGCCACCACGCAGACCACCTTCCCCACCAGCTCCTCAGGAGCGTACGACTGCGCCACCCCGCTGACGATGGTGCGGGGCGCCCCCTCGCCCAGGTCGACGGTGAGCTTGAGCAGCTTGTCCTTCCTGGGCACCCGCTCCACCCCGAGCACCTTGCCCGCGCGCAGGTCCATCTTGCCGAAGTCTTCAATGGAGAGCGGCTGGGGCGCGGCGGCCGCCGGAGCCTCTCCCGGAGGCGAAGCCGCGGCTGGCGCCGGAGCGACGAAGCGCGCAGAGAGCTTCTGGATGTCCGCGTCCTCGACCTTGCGCACCAGCGGCCGCGGCTCGCGGATGGCCGCGTTCTCCAGCGGCTCGAAATCGCCCCAGCCCAAAGGCGTCCCCAGCTGCTCCTCCACGCCCCTGGCGAACCCCGGGACGATGGGCGAGAGCCAGCGGGCGCACATGCGGGCGATGTTCGCCGCCAGCGTCAGCTCGGAGAGCGCCGTCTCCGGATCCGCTTTCAGCCCCTCCCAGGGCTTGCTCTTCTGCACCCGGGCGTTGCCCGACGAGGCGTAGTCCAGCACCGCCTGCACCACCGAGCGCGTGTCGCAGGCCTGGTAGCCCGGCTCGATCTTCGTCGACTCCACGTTCGCCGCGATCTCCGCGAACTTCGCATCGGCCGGCAGGCGGGTGAGCTTGCCGCCGTTCTTCCAGATCAGCGACAGCGCCCGGTTGGCCAGGTTGCCGACGTTGGCGAGCAGCTCCCCGTTCACCCGGTTCTTCAGCTCCCCCAAGGAGAGGTCGATGTCGCTGGGCGTTGGTCCCAGGTTCGCGGCGTAGAAGTAGCGGATCCACTCCACGTCCAGCCCCGCCTCCAGGTAGTCGCGCACGTTGAGGAAGGTGCCGCGCGACTTGCTCATCTTCGCCCTTTCCACCGTGAGCATCCCGTGCACGTGCACCCGGGCGGGCACCTTCCAGCGCGAGGCGTGCAGCATCGCCGGCCAGAAGAGGGTGTGGAAGTAGACGATGTCCTTGCCGATGAAGTGGATGACGTCGCAGTCGGCGTCCTGGCCCCAGAACTCCTCCACCCGCCGGCCGTGCTCCTGGCACCACTTGTCGGTGCTGGAAAGGTAGCCGACGGGAGCGTCCAGCCAGACGTAGAAGTACTTCGCCTTCTCCCCGGGGATGAGGAAGCCGAAGTAGGGCGCGTCGCGGGAGACGTCCCAGTCGCGCAGCGGCTCGGCGAGCCACTTGTCGACGAAGTTGCGGATCTCCGGCTGCAGGCGCCCCGGCGCGCTGGTCCAGCCGCGGAGGAACTCCTGGTACTTGGAGAGCGTGACGAAGTAATGCGGTGAGCTGCGACGTTCCAGGTTCACGTTCCCGCAGATGGCGCAGCGGGGGTTCTTCAGATCGGTGGGCTCGTAGGTGCTCCCGCAATTCTCGCAGGAGTCGCCGTACTGGTCCTTCGTCCCGCACACCGGGCACTCGCCGCGGATGTAGCGGTCGGGGAGGAAGCGCTTGTCCACGCCGCAGTAGACCTGGAGGACGTCCTTCTTCGCCACCGCCCCGTCCTCCTGCAGGGCGTGGAAGATGCGCCGGGCGTGGTGCTCGTTCTCCGGCGAGTGCGTGCTGTAGAAGAGATCGAAGTCGATGGCGAAGGCCTTGTAGTCCTCGACGTGCTCGCGGTGGATCTTCTCGATCCATTCCCCAGGCGGTACCCCGGCCTTGCGGGCGCTGATCTCGATGGGGGTCCCGTGGGTGTCGTCGGCGCAGATGAAGATGCACTCCTTGCCCATGGCGTTCATCGCCCGCACGAACACGTCCGTCTGCACCGACTCGACCATGTGGCCGAGGTGGAGGCTGCCGTTGGCGTACGGCAGGGCATGGGTGACGAGCATCCGCGAAGCCATCAGGCACAGCCCCTTAGCATGGATTACCCGGCGCAGACCTCGACCAGCAGCCGCTCCATCGACAAGCGTGGATCGGCGCCGTTCTTCAGCTCGAAGTCCACCTCCGCGCAGCGGATCAGCGCCCGGCGCCAGAAGGCGCGGGGACGCCTCCGCGAGCGCTTGTATCCCAGCCAGGCGGCGAAGGGATGGGGGACCTTCTGCCCCTTGGCGCCCAGCTCCTGCTCCAGGGCGGGGAAGAGCTTGGCCACAAACTCGTTGTAGCCCAGCTCCCGCGCTCCGGTTCCCGCGTAGCGGGCGCTGTCCGCCAGCGCCCGCCGGAGCGCGCCGGCCACCCCGCCGAGGAAGGGCAGGGCCACGGCCGAGGCGTTCGCCTTGCGCCGCAGTTCGTCGGCGAGGAGCTGCAGCGCCTTGGCCGCATCGCCCTCCCCCACCGCCTCGGCCAGGGCGAAGAACTCCTCCTCCCGCACCGGGGCGACGATCGCCTCCACGTCCTCGAGCGTGATCTGCGTCCGATCCCCGGCGTAGAGGGCGAGCTTGGCAAGCTCGGCGGCGATCAGGCGCAGGTCGTCGCCCAGCCGGTTCTTCAAGGCAAGCTCCGCGTCGCGCGCCAGCCGCTTCTTCAGCGGCCCCAGCACGTCGCCCACCACCGGCGAGATGTCCAGGGTGTCGATGGTGCGGCCCCGCCGCTCCGCCCGGCGCTTGAGGTGGGCGCCCTTCTCCTGCGACAGCCGCACCAGCGCGTGCTTGGGCGGCAAGACCTCCGCCACCAGGATCAGGTGCGTCCGCGGCGGCAGCCCGCGCTCCAGCGCCCGGAGCAGAACCTCCAGGTCGTCGGGCGGCGGCACCAGGTCCTGGGAGAGCGCCCAGGCGGAAAGCTCCTGCAGCCAGCCCTTGTCCGCGTCGAGGGGCGCTTCCCCGATCTCCTTGCGCCACTTCGCGGCCGAGGCGCCCGTGCGCCCTCCGAAGGCCAGCTCCGCGGCGCCCCAGCCCGCCGGGGCCACCAGCTTGAGCAGGCGCCGGGCGGCGTCGCGCTGGCGCTTGCCCTGCCAGAGGTCGCGCGCCCGCGACAGCTCCCGGGCGGCGTCCATTTCCGAGGCGAAGGCCTCGGCCCCCTCCACCACCACCGCCTTGGGTGCGGCGAACATCGCCACCGTCATGAGGTTCGAGGCGATCTCCCGCGCTCCGGCGCTGGCGTCCATCACCATGAGATTCAGCGCCCGGTCCTTCTCGGGCACCAGGGCCTCCGCCAGCTCCCGCGCGCTGGTGCGGGCCAGGTACTCGTCGCCCTCGATCAGGACCAGGGCCGGCGCCTTGCCTTGCGCGGCCAGCTCGATCAGCCCGGCGATCTCAGGCATGGCGCAGTTCCCGCGCTCCCAGGAGCAGCCGCTCGATCTGCAGGCGGCCGTTGCCGTTCTGCCGCAGGGCCTCGATCACCTCGGCGCAAAGCGAGGCCTGGGCGAGCAGCGCGCGCGGGGGCACCGCCCCGGCGATCTCCCTGGCCCTGCCGGCCAGCTCGCGAAGCCCGGGCTCGCCGCCCGACCCTGCCACCAGGAGGTCCCGCGTCCAGGCATGCACCGCCTCTGCCACTTCCAGCGCCGCCTCCCGCTCCCCGCACGCCTCCGCCAGGTCCAGCGCTTCCCGCTCGTCGGGGGCGGCCAGGGCGCGCTCCACCCCCGAGAGCAGCTCTCCCCAGCTTCCTTCCGCCTGCAGCGCGCGGGAGAAGCTCCCTTGCGCACGCGCCGCCCGCTCCCGCGCCTCGGCCTCGGGAATGCCCTCGCGCACCAGCCGCGCCGCCAGCGCCTCCCGGGGAACCGGGCCGAGCTGCACCCGCGCGCAGCGGGAACGGATGGTGGGGAGCAGCGCGTCGGGGTTGGCGCTGACCAGGAGGAAGGTGGTGGAGGGCGGCGGCTCCTCCAGCGTCTTGAGCAGCGTGTTCTGCGCCCGCTCGTTCATCGCGTCGGCGGGGAGGACGATGGCGATCTTCCGCCGCCCCCGCAGGGCCGCGAAGGACAGGCGCCGGGCCAGGGCCCGCACGTCGTCCACCCGGATGTCGCGCGAAGGGGCGGCCTCCAGATCCGCGCGGGAGAGCAGCCCGCGGGCCAGCATCTCCGCCTGGGGCATCACCACCATCACGTCGGGGAAGTTGCCGCGCTCGATCCCGCGGCAGCTCGCGCACCGCCCGCAAGGGCGGGCCTGGGCGTCCTCCGCCTCGCAGTTGGCCGCCTGGGCGAAGGTCCGGGCCAGGAGCTCCTTGCCCGTCCCCTCCGGGCCGGCCAATAGATAGGCGTGATGCGCGTGGCCGCGGGCGAGAGCCCCTTTCAGCAGCTTCACCGCCCGTTCCTGACCCTGGATGTCCTCCCAGCGCATTTGAATCCGGCTTACCTACACAGCGTCGAATGGGGAAGCAATGGAGTTCCGGCTCCATGCTAGAGAGGTCGGATGGGAAAGGCCCTGACGCCGCTGCTTTTGCTGCTGGGCGCCGCCTGCAGCAACAGCGACAACGCCATCTTCGGGGCCATTCCCCCCAGCGACATCACCCCTCCCATCGAGTGGGACGACATCGGCAGCTCGATCTCCGGCCGGGTGGGCCTGAGCGACGCCGCCGGCAACCCACTGGGCATCGACGCCCAGGTGGTGATCATGACCGACCGCCCCGGCCTCTGCGCCAAGCTGCAGCAGCAACCCGACTACTTCCGCAACCCGACCGAGGCCTACCTGGCCCTGATCCTCTTCCTCCCCGCCAACGACCACCTGGGCACGTTCCTCCCCGGCCGGGGCGGAGACGAGGGCACGGGGAGCGAGATCATCGGCAGCGACCCCAGCCGCTGGCAGCCTTCCATCGACGCCACCGGAGGCCCGCTGGCGCCCTTCCGGGCCGTCGACGCGGGATACATCACCCTCAGCGACTGGACCGAGACCACGGAGGGGGAGACGCGGGGCACCTTCAGCCTGGTGTACGCGGTGCCCCCGCCGCTGGTCTCCGTCCAGGGATTCGTCTTCTCCGGCAAGTTCAAGGCTTCGGGTTGCCCGGGGATGAACGCCGCGCTGCTGCCTTGACAGGCCCGCACCTTCGCTCTAGTGAAGGCGCGCCCGGGACGTCGAGGAGAAACGATGGCGCTGCCTCTCACCTCCGACCAGCCTGACCGCAGCGTACCCGTTCCCGAGCGCACCGAGGCGCGCGACTTCATCCTCGCCCGGCTGGGATCCCTCTTCGCCTTCGCGCCAGTGGGGGTGTGGACGGCGGTGCACCTCTGGAACCAGCTCGCCGCCTGGCGCTCACCCCAGGCCTGGGAGAATTCGGTCACCGGCCACGCCAGCGGAGCCAGCACCGCCCTGGTCTTCCTCCTCGTGCTCGGCCCTTTGCTCTGGCACACCGTCTGGGGCATCGCCCGCATGCTGCGCAGCCAGCCCAAGCCCTTGCAGGGCGGGTTCTCCAACCTGCGCTACGTGGTGCAGCGGCTCTCCGCCCTCGGGCTCCTCCTCTTCCTCGGCGCCCACCTCTACCTGGCCTGGTTCGAGCCCCGCTTCCTGCACGGGCGGCCCGAGGCCTTCGCCGCCCTCGCCCAGGAGATGCGCTTCAACGCCCCCACCCTGCTGGTCTACCTGCTGGGGGTGCTGGCCATCGCCTACCACCTGGCCAACGGCCTGTGGAGCTTCTTGACCATGGGCTGGGGCATCACCGTGAGCAAGAGCGGGATGGCGTGGCTGGAGCGCGTCTCCATCCTCCTCTTCGTGGTGCTGCTCGCCATCGGCTGGTGCGCGGTGTACGGGCTGTACCGCGGGGGCGAGGCGTTCGGCCCGCCCGCCTGATCCGGGTCCCCCATGTCCTTCATGTCCCCGCTGAAGCCCCAGGCGTACGGGCTCCTGCGCATCGTCGCCGGGTTCCTCCTCCTCTGGCACGGCACGCAGAAGCTGCTGGGGTTCCCGCCCCTGCCTCCCGGGGTGAAGATTCCCCCGTTCATCCTCTACGTGGCCGGCCCCATCGAGCTGATCGGGGGCGCCCTCGTCCTCATCGGCCTCTTCACCAGCTGCGCCGCCTTCGTCTGCAGCGGGCTGATGGGCGCGGCCTACTGGATGGCGCACGGGACCAAGGCGCTGCTCCCGGCGCAGAACGGCGGCGAGCTGGCCGTGATCTACTGCTTCACCTTCCTCTTCATCAGCTCGCAGGGCGGG
>DATKAG010000287.1:0-4946 GCA_035498355.1 Myxococcales bacterium
ACGACTACAAGTACCAGGACAGGAACGGCTTCATGATCTCGATCGAGTCCTCCGGCAACGACGTGAAGGCCGCCTCCGCGGGCGGAGGCAGTCACTGAGGCGGGAGGCGGCGAGCGGCGGCCCGGCTACTCCCTTCTCCTCGCGACGACCGCGGGGCCCGTATAGAGTGCCCCGCCCTTGCCCGGAGATCGCCTCGTGGCCGAGCCGCCTCGCTCACCCAGGGAAGCGCGCCGCCTGCAGCGGCTGAAGGAAGGATCGCGCGCGGCGCGCGATGTGCGCCCGCGATCGGCGTCTGCCCCGCGGAAGCGCCCACCCCCGGTCCTCGGGGACATCGCGGCGGGGACGTCCGACGAGCCCACCGTGGTGGTCTCCCGGCGCGGCGTGGAGCGGCTGGGAGCGGGGCACGTCTGGGTCTATCGCTCGGACATCGCCGTTCCCCGCCTCGAGGGGGGCGAGGTGGTGCGCCTCGCCGACGAGCGCGGGCACTTCGTGGGGAAGGCGTTCTACGGCTCGACCAGCCAGATCGCGGTGCGGCTGCTCACCCGCGAGGACGAGCCGGTCGACGAGCAGTTCTTCGCCGGGCGGCTGGAGCAGGCTTTGGCGCTGCGGGAGCGGGTGAGCCCGGATCCGCAGCGGCAGCGGGCCGCGCGCCTCTTGCACGGCGAGGCGGACCTGCTGCCCGGGCTGATCGTCGACCGCTACGCCGATTGCCTGGTCGTGCAGACGCTGATCGAGGCCACCGACGCCCGCCGCGACTCGTTCGCTGGCCTTTTGGAGAAGCTGCTGAACCCTCGCGCGATCGTTGAGCGCAACGACCTGCGAGTGCGCGCGCACGAGGGGCTTCCCCAGCGCAAGGGGATGCTGCGCGGGAGCGACCCGGGGCCGGTGGAGTTCCTCGAAGGAGAGGTGAGGCTGGTCGCGGACCTCTTGGGCGGCCAGAAGACCGGCGCTTTCCTCGACCAGGCGGAGAACCGGCTGGAGGCGGGCCGCTACGCGCGGGGGCGCGCCCTGGACTGCTTCACATACGGCGGCGCTTTCGCCCTGCAGCTTGCCCGCGGCGCGGAAAGGGTCACCGCCGTGGACATCAGCGAGCAGGCGGCGGCGCAAGGGGAGAAGTCGGCGGCGCGCAACGGTCTTTCGAACGTGCAGTTCAAGGTGGCGAACGCCTTCGACCTCTTGCGCGCCGAGAGCGAGGCCGGCGAGCGGTACGACACCATCGTCCTCGACCCGCCCGCCTTCGCGAAGACCAAGGACTCGCTCGAGGCGGCGCTGCGCGGGTACAAGGAGATCAACCTGCGCGCCTTCCACCTCCTCTCCCGCGGCGGGGTGCTGATCACTTGCAGCTGCTCCTTCCACGTCGACGAGGCGCTCTTCGAGCGCACCGTGCTGCAGGCGGCCTCCGACGCGAGGCGCAGCGTGCAGGTGATCGAGCGGCGGGGAGCGGCCCGCGACCACCCGACGCTCCTGGGCGTTCCCGAGACGCGCTACCTCAAGTGCCTGGTCCTGCGGGTCATCTGAGCAGCGAGCGCGCTTCCTCCAGCGCGCTCTGCACGGCCGCCCGCTGCTCCGCCACCAGGTGGTCGCGCTGCTCCAGGGTGTGGCCCGCGGCCGGGACCGGCGCGCCCACCACCACCGCCACAGGACCGGGCTGGAAGAGCGACATCCCCTTGGGCTTGAGGACGTTGCGGGTGCCCGCCACCCCGATGGGAACGCAGTCCAGGCGGGTTTCGATGGCGGCCACCGCGGCGCCCTTCTTGAAGGGCAGCATCTCGTCGGTCACCGAGCGGGTGCCCTCGGCGAAGAAGAAGAGGGAAGCGCCCTGCAGGCCGCGCCCGATCCGCTCCTGGATGGCCTTGGTGGCCCCGCCCCGATCCTTGCGGTCGATGAAGACGTGCCCCATCCGCCTGGCCGCCCAGCCGAAGATGGGCAGCTTCGCCAGCTCCTCCTTGGCGATGAAGCGCAGCGGGTGGCCGACCACCGAGATGATGGCCGGGACGTCGAGGTTGGAGCTGTGGTTGGAGACGAAGACGTAGGAGCGGCCGCGATCGAGGTGCGCATGGTCGGCCGCCGTCACCTTCGCCCCGGCGACGCGGAGGAAGCGGCGGGCCCAGCCCTGGACGATGCGCTCGGAAGCCTCCGACTCGCCGTGCAGGCCGATGCGGACGGCCGCGAACATGGTGTCGGCGATGATGAAGATCCAGCCGAAGACGGTGCGGAGGAAGCGCAGGACGATCATGGCGCCCTCCTCGCCTGCGCGTACTCCTCGGCGGCGGGGAAGAGGAGCACATCGGCGATGGTCTTCGCGCCGGTGAGGAGCATCAACAGCCGGTCGAAGCCCACCGCCACCCCGCCTGCCGCTCCGATGCGATCGAGCGAGGCGAGGAACCGCTCGTCGAGAGGGAAGACCTCGCGGCCCAGGCGCTCCCGCAGGGCCTGCTCCTCCTGGAGCCGCCGGCGCTGCTCGGCTCCGTCGCAGAGCTCTGACCAGCCGTTGGCCAGCTCCAGGCCGGCCGCGTAGAGCTCGAAGCGGTCGGCGACGCGCGGGTCTTCGGGGTGGAGGCGGGCCAGGGCCGCCTGCGAGGCCGGGTACGCGGTGAGGAAGGTCGGGCGGTCGATGCCCAGCGCCGGCTCGACCTTCTCCAGGAGCACCTGGGTGAAGAGGTCGTCCCAGGAAGCGTCGGGAGCGGGGCGGACGCCGCAGGCCCGGGCCGCCTGCGCGAAGGGCGCGGCCGCGAGCGGGAAAGGATCGAATCCGGCGTACCTGCGGAAGGCCTCGCGGCAGGTGAGCCGCTCGAAAGGAGGGCGCAGCGGGATCTTCCCTTCGCCGCGGCCGTGGCCCTGGCGCGCCGGCGCCTCCTCCGCGCAGAGGAAGAGAAGCTGCTCCAGGTCCGCCATGATGCTCGAGGCGCTGCCGGGCGAGGCGTAGAGCTCGAGCAGCGTGAACTCCGGGTTGTGCGAAGGCGAGAGCTCCCCGTCGCGGAAGACGCGGGCGAGCTGGTAGCAGCGGGCGAAGCCGCCGCGTCCCAGCAAGCGCTTCATCGCGTACTCGGGGCTGGTGTGCAGGTGCAGGCGCCGCGCTCCGGCCACGCCGCCTTCGGGCACCGGCGGGTCGGGCGTGAAGACGGTCTCGAAGGGCCGCAAGTGCGGCTCCTGGCCGGCGAAGGGGACCGCGATGGGCGTCTCCACCTCCAGGTAGCCGCGCTCCTCCAGACCCTGGCGCAGCTTGCGCGCCAGCGCCGAGCGGGCGCGGGCCATGTCGGCGTTTGCGGGCACGGCTGCTACATAGCGCAAATTGCTTGCCGCAGCGGCGCTTCGATGCGAGTGAATCCAGGTGCCCCGCTTCCTCGTCCTCTTGTTCGCGCTCGGCTGCGCGCACGCCGCCAGTGCGCCTCTCGGGCGCCGCCCGCAGGCAGGCCCCGCGCGCTCGGGCGACGGCGTGGGGCAGATCTCGGAGGAAGCGCACAAGCTCTTGCGCGCCGAGGGGGAGCTGCTCTGGCAGCGCTGGACCACCGGCGCCGGGCCCCTGCCGGCGAGCGCCCTTTCGGCCCATCCCCGGCTGGCGCAGAAAGATCCCATCGCCATGGTCAGCGCCGCCGCTGGCCGCGCTTCCGGCGACGACGCGCGGGCGCTGTCGCTGCTTTCCCGGCAGCTCGCCACGCTGGCCATCGCCCGGGAGGCCGGCGCGGAGATCGAGGCGCTGGACCGGGCCCGGGCGCGGCTGGCGTTCGCGGCTCCGGGCGATGCGAACGGCACGCTGGGCGAACGGGATCTCGATCGGCTGCTGCGCGACGAGCCCAGCGCGCAGAAGCGGGCGGCCATCGCGCTCTCCGAGGCGAAGGCCGCGCAGCCGCTCGCGCCCCTGGCGCTGGCGCGGGATGCCGCCGTGGACAAGGCGATCGCGATTCTCGGGCTGGGAAGCTGGGCAGATCTGATGGTGAGCTCGCACGGCTCGTCCCTGGCGGAGCTGGAGCGGCTGGCGGAGGCGACGCTTGCGGCCACCGAGCAGGCGGGAGCGCGCGCGGTGGCGGCCTCCGCGGTGCGCAACCTGGGGATCACCGCGGACCGGGTGCGCCGCGGGGACTTGCCCCGGCTGGCGCGGACGGCGGTGGCCGATTCGCAGTTCACGCCGGGAAAGGCCTGGCCGGATGCGCGCGCCGCGCTGGCGCAGGCGGGAGTGGCGCCGCCCGCGGGACTGCGGGTGGACGCGGAGCCGTCGCCTTCGAAGGGCACCCGGCCGCTGGCCTTGCTGGTCGATCCGCCGGAGGACGTCCGCCTTTCGCTGCGGCCCGCGGGAGGGTACGAGGAGGAGCGGGCCACCTTGCACGAAGGAGCGCGGGCCACCGCGGGCACGCTCACCTCGGTCTCGCGCTGGGAGCTGGCGCAGCTCGGGGACGGATCGGCGGCGGAGGGGGTGGCGCTGCTCTTCGAGGCGCTGGCGGGTACGCCGGACTGGCTGCGCACGGCCACCCAGCTCCGGGGAGAGCCCCTGGACGACGTGGTGCACACCGAGGCCACCCGGCGCCTGTTGGCCGCGCGCCGGGCGGCGGCGCTGCTGCTCTTCGAGATCCGCCGGCGCAACGAGGCGCGTACGGCGGAGGCCCAGGGCGCCCTCTACCGCGCGCTCCTGCAGCGCGCCCTCTTCTGCTCGCTCTCCGACGAGGACGCGGGCCGCTGGCCGCTGGAGGCGGACATCTTCGCCCGCTCCGCCTCGCCTCTGTTGGGCGCCATCCTCTCCGCCCAGCTCGAAGTCTCCTTCGGCCCCTCCTGGTGGAAGTCAGCCCAGCCGGCCTTGAAGGAAATCCTCGCCGGCGGCCGCTCGATGACCGCCCTGGAAGCCGCCCGCGCCGCCGGCCTGGACCACCTCGACCCTTCGGCCCTGGCCTCCGTCACCGAAGACCGCCTCCGCTACTCCGCCCCCGACGCCCCACCCCCCGCCCCGAAGCCCG
>DATKAG010000288.1:0-4305 GCA_035498355.1 Myxococcales bacterium
CGGTCAGATCGTGCAGCGGATTGGAGGCACGCTCGCGCGAGGGCGCGCGCGTCTCGGGAATCTTCGCCCACACGATCGCCGCGAAGCCCAGCGTCGTCGCCGCATCGAGCGCGAACAGCAGCATGAAGTTGCGATGCGCCATCACGCCCCCGACGATCGAGGCGACCGAGAAGCCCAGGTTCACCGCCCAGTAGAGGATCCCGTAGGCGCGGGCCCGGTCGGCCGAAGGCACCAGGTCGGCGATGGCCGCCGAGACCCCCGGCCGGTAGAGCTCCCCCAGGAGCCCGAGGAGGAAGGCAGCGAAGGCGATGTGCGCCGCGCTGCGGGCGAACGCCAGGTGCAGCATGGCCAGCGCTCCCAGCACCAGGGCGGCGACGAGCGTGCTCCGCCTGCCGGCGCGGTCGGCGAAGAAGCCGCCCACGGGGCCCGCGAGCAGGGCGCCCGCCCCGTAGAGCGAGACCACCAGCCCCACCTGCTCCACCGAGAGGCCGCGCTCGCCGGTGAGGTAGAGCGCGAGCAACGGCATGACGAAGCCGCCCAGGCGATTGATCAGCGCGCCCGTCCAGAGGATCCAGTAGGTGCGGGGAAGCCCGCCTGCCCGCAGCACCCGCGCACCATACCCTGCCGCCGCTGGCGGACGGCTTGCCCACGGGCTACGTTGCCTGCCCCATGCCCGCCTCCCGCAAGCGCCCCGTGACGAAGTCGGGAAAGCCGCGCGCCCGCAAGGGCGTGAAGCTGAAGCCCACCGATCTCCTTCCCGCGCAGCTGCGGATCGAGGCGGTGCCCGAGGAATTGAAGCCGCTGGCCGCGCAGGTGGAGGCGGACGGCGGTTCGGTGCTGGCGGCATATCGCGAGCCCTTGGGCGGGCACGCCCTGCTCTTCGCGGCCCTGCCGGTGGAGAAGGTGGAGCCCACCGCCTACCAGCGCGACGTCTCCGACGCGCACGTGCTCAAGCTCACCCGGGCCATGGACAAGACCCGCCGCTACCTGGACCCGATCATCGCCGTGCGCGAGGAGGACGGGTTCCGCACTCCCAACGGCGGCCACCGCCTCACCGCCCTGAAGGAGCTGGGGGCGAAGGCCATCCTCGCCCTGGTGGTTCCCGAGCGGGAGGTGGCGTACCAGATCCTCGCCCTGAACATCGAGAAGGCGCACAACCTGCGGGAGAAGGGGCTGGAGGTGATGCGCATGTACCGCGACCTCGCCCGGCTCGACGGGGGGCGCAAGGAAGGCGACTTCGCGCTGGAGTTCGAGGAGCCCTCGCTGGTGACGCTGGGGTTCGCCTACGAGCAGAAGGGGCGCTTCTCCGGCGGGGCCTACGCGCCCGCCCTGAAGAAGGTGGACCAGTACTTCGACAAGCCTTTGCGCGAGACGCTCGCCCTGCGCGAGGCGCGCGCGCAGAAGCTGCTCGCCCTGGACGAGGCGGTGGGCGAGGCGGTGGAGAAGCTGAAGGCGCGCGGCCTCACCTCGCCGTACCTGAAGGCCTTCGTGGTGGCCCGGATCAACCCCCTGCGCTTCATCAAGGGGGAGCCGCCCTCGTTCGACGATCTTCTGGAGACGATGACCAAGCGGGCGAAGGGGATGGATCCCGCGCGGGTGAAGACCGAGGATCTGGCCCGGAGCGGCGGCCCGCCCGAGGAATGAAACCCTGGCGCGCGATCTGCATCCAAGAGGGCCCGGAGGCAGTGAATGGGCACGGTGGCGTTGGGAAAGGAAGATTTCCAGCAGACGGTGGAGAAGGGCGGGATCGTGCTGGTCGACTGGTGGGCCCCCTGGTGCGGGCCCTGCCGGGCGTTCGCTCCCGTGTTCGAGAAGGTGGCGGAGGCGAACCCCGACGCGGTGTTCGCCAAGATCAACACCGACGAGCAGCAGGAGCTGGCGGGGGCGTTCCAGATCCGCAGCATCCCCACCCTGATGATCTTCCGCGACAAGGTGCTGCTCTTCTCCCAGGCGGGCTCGCTGCCGCAGAGCATGCTGGAGGAGATCCTCCGCAAGGTGCGCGAGCTGGACATGGATCAGGTGCGGGCGGAGATCGCCAGGCAGGCGCCCGCGGAGGGACAGGACCAGCCGGCCTGAGTCAGCGCGCGGAGACCTTCTTGCGCACCGCCTTGACGATCTCTTCCTCGGAAGGGAAGCCGAGGAAGCCCTTCTCCGCCACCGCCTCGCCGTCCACCAGGACCACGAACGAGCCGGGCGTGCCCACCTCCAGCTCTGCGCTGAGGCCCAGCTCCTTCTCCAGCACAGCCGCCGCACGGACGGCTCGGGGCTTGTAGCCTCAGGAGTTGCAGTACTGGATCTTGATCATGGGGCGAATCTAACGCTCCGCCGCTCGGCCGCCCAGCTTTCGAATCATCAAGTGTGGTAACGCATCCCAGAGGGAACGACATGATCACCCTGCGCAAGGCCAAAGACCGGTTCCATACCCGGATCGATTGGCTCGACTCCTGGCATACCTTCTCTTTCGGGGACCACTACGATCCCGGGCACATGGGGTTCCGGGTGCTGCGGGTCATCAACGACGACACCGTGCAGCCCGGGCAGGGGTTCGGCTCCCACCCGCACAAGGACATGGAGATCGTCAGCTACGTGCTCTCGGGCGGGCTCTCCCACAAGGATTCCACCGGCGGAGGCGGAGTGATCCGCCCCGGCGACGTGCAGCGGATGAGCGCCGGCACCGGCGTGGTGCACAGCGAGTTCAACGCCAGCGGCACCGAGCCCGTGCACTTCCTGCAGATCTGGATCATCCCGGAGAAGAAGGGGATCGCTCCCGGGTACGAGCAGAAGACGCTGGTGCGGCCCGGGCAGACCGGAAAGCTGCAGCTCATCGCCTCCCGCGACGGCAGGGAGGGGTCGGTGACCATCCACCAGGACGCCTCGGTCCACGCCGCGGTGCTGGAGAAGGGCCAGCGGGTCTCGTTCCAGCCCGGCGCCGGCCGGCACGTCTGGGTGCAGGTGGCGCGCGGGTCCACGGAGCTGAACGGCCAGAAGCTCGCGGCCGGCGACGGCGCGGCGGCCAGCGGCGAGCGCTCGCTGGAGCTGGCCGGGACGGAGCCGGCCGAGGTACTGCTGTTCGATCTGCCGTAGGGTGCACAGCTTGCAGGGGTGGCTTCCGCGCTGCTCGCCCTGCTGCTGGCCGTCGCTCCCCATGCCAAGGAGGGGGATGCGCAGGCCTTCTGTTCCCTGGTGGACGCCAAGTCCGGGGCAGTGATCGCCGACGGGCGCTATGCGCAGAGCGTGAAGGACGGCGTCCTGCACGTCGAGGCCCGGTTCGATCATCCCGACGGGCGCACTGCCGTCGAGCGCGTCGACCTGCGCCTGGAGCCGCGCCTGGTGCAGGAGAGCTGGGACTGGACCGAGCGCAAGAAGGACGGCGAGGTGATCCGCCAGTACAAGGTGGACTTCCACACCGGGAAGGCCGAGGCCATCCGCGTCGACCAGCACGAGGAGTGGAAGGAGGATCTGAAGATCACGCCCGGCAAGACGTTCGCCGGAATCGCTTTCGTCACCGTGATCCGCTCCCTGCGCGAGGCGATGGGCAAGGGCAAGAAGGTGGAGCTGGAGGCGGTGGCATTCACGCCCAAGCCGCGAGTGGCGGGCGTGGAGGTGATCCGGGGGAAGACCGAGGAGGTGAAGATGGACGGGCGAACCATCCGGGCCGATCCGTACACCATCCATCCGGAGGTCCCGGCCATCGCCAGGATCTTCGTAAGCGCCCCGGACGAGCACGTCTGGCTGCTGGCCGACGGGCCGGCGGCGTTCCTCCGCTTCGAGGGTCCGATGGTGGAGCCGAAGGACCCGGTGGTGCGGATCGACCTGATCCCCTCGGGCAGCGCGAACGCCGGGCGGCGCGCCACGCGTTAAAGGTCCAGGACCCTCCACAGATACCAGCTCGCCACGCTGCGATACGGCCGCCAGCGCTCGCCCCACTGGAGCAGCGCTTTGGGCGCGGGCAGATCCTTCGCCCCGCGCACCCGGGCGAACCCCTTGCGCACCCCGTAGTCGGTGGCCGGCAGCACGTCGGGCCGCGCCAGGCGGAAGATGAGCAGCATCTCCACCGTCCAGGGCCCGATCCCGCGCACCGCCGTGAGCCGCGAGACGATCTCCTCGTCGGAGAGCTTCTCCAGCGCCCGGGTGGAGGGGGGCACGATGCCCTCCAGCGTCTTCTCCGCCAGGTCCTTGATGGCGGCCGCCTTCGCCCGCGACAGCCCCGCGCCGCGCAGAGCCTGCTGGTCGATCCCCTGGATGTCCTGCGGCCTCGGGTAGCGCCGGGGGCGGAAGAGCGCCAGCACGCGGGCGAGGATGATG
>DATKAG010000289.1:0-7582 GCA_035498355.1 Myxococcales bacterium
GCTGCTCCAGCTCAAGGGGGAGAACGCGTTCAAGGTGCGCGCCTACGACATGGGCGCGGACGCGTTCGAGACCTTGCCGCCCGACCCCACCGCTCCGGGGGGGCTCTACGAGCGGGTCAAGGCCGGGACCCTGGCGGAGCTGGAGAACGTGGGCAAGGCCATCGACCAGAAGGTGACCGAGCTGGTGCGGACCGGCCGGCTCCAGTACCTGGAGGACCTGCGGCGCGACTTTCCCCACGGGGCGCTGGACCTGGTGCAGATCCCCGGGCTGGGGCCGCGGAAGGCGGCAGCGCTGATCCGCGAGCTGGACGTGGGGAACGTGGAAGATCTGGAGAAGGCGGCGCGCGAGGGGCGGGTGCGCGGGCTGAAGGGGTTCGGGGAGAGGACGGAGAAGTCGATCCTGGAAGGCATCGCCCGGCTGCGCGAGCGGCAGGCGGCGCGCAAGCCGCTCTGGGAGACGCGGCCCCTGGCGGAGCAACTCCTCCTGCGCGTGCGGGCGGTGCCCGGGGTGGTGCGGGCGGAGATCGCGGGCAGCGTGCGCAGGTATGCGGAGACCAACGGGGACATCGACATCGTGGCGGCGATGGACGGGCCGGTGGAGGCGGCGATGGAGGCCTTCGCCCAGGGGCCCGGGGTGGTGGAGGTGCTGGCCCGGGGCGGGACGAAGTGCTCGGTGCGCCTGCGCGATGGGCTGCAGGCGGACTTGCGGGTGGTGAGCGGGGCGCAGTTCGCCACCGCGCTGCACCACTTCACGGGGAGCAAGCAGCATCACGTGAAGCTGCGGGGGATTGCGCGGGCCAAGGGGTTGAGCATCTCCGAGTACGGGCTGGCGCGGCTGGACGGGGGGGCGCCGCTGCAGCCCGGGTCGGAGGATGAGCTGTACGGGCTCCTGGGGCTGCAGCCCGTGCCCCCCGAGCTGCGGGAGGACCTGGGGGAGCTGGAGCTGGCGGAGAAGCGGGCCTTGCCCGAGCTGGTGGCGCAAGGGCACGTACGCGGGTTCGTGCACTGCCATTCCACCTGGTCGGACGGGAAGGCGACCATCGAGGAGATGGTCCGGGCGGCGGGGGCGCTGGGGGCGGAGTTCATCACCATCACCGACCACACCAGCGCGGCGCACTATGCCAACGGCCTGGACGTGGAGCGGCTGAAGCGGCAGTGGGAGGAGATCGAGCAGGTGCAGGAGAAGGTGCCGCAGGTGCGCATCCTCCGGGGGAGCGAGGTGGACATCCTGGAGGACGGCGCACTCGACTGGCCGGCGGACATCCTCGACAAGCTGGAGGTGGTGATCTGCTCCGTCCACCAGCGCTTCAAGCTGGACGAGCCGCGCCAGACCGAGCGCATCCGCCGCGCGCTCCTCCATCCCAAGTGCTCCATCTGGGGCCACCCCACCGGCCGCTACCTGGCGGAACGCGACCCGATGCCCGCCCGCTGGGAGGAGCTGATCGCGCTGGCGGCGGAGCGCGGGGTGACCATCGAGTGCAACGGCACGCCCCACCGGCTCGATTTCGGCGCCGACCTGATGCGGGTGGCCAACAAGCACAAGGCGAAGATCGCGCTCTCGGTCGACGCCCACTCCACCAAGGAGCTGCAGAACCTGCACTACGCGGTGGGCACCGCCCGCCGGGGATGGACGGAGCGCTCCCGGGTGGTCAACGCCCGCCCCGCCGCGGAGTTTTTGGCGATGCTCCGCCAGCGCGGCCCGCTCCCGGCTTGACGCAGCGCGTCCCGTTCCGGAACGGGACGCAGCGCGTCATCTGTTCACCAATCAACTGGTTTACTCGTTCCGGAACGAGTCACACCGCCGCTAGGGCTTGACCGTGATCCGACGGAGCGCGTGGTCCGCCACATCCACCACCAGGTAGCTGCCATCAGGGGCGACAGCGAGAGCCCGGGGGAACCGGAAGCGCACGTCCGATCCCGCCCCGTCGGCCAGGCGGCCCCCGCCCCCGCCTGCCAGCGTGTCCACTACCCCGCTGCGCAGCGCGCGGATCCGGGCCGACGCCCCGTCCAGGAGCACGACCTCCCCGGTCGGGCTCACCGCCGCCGCGATGGTCTCCGAGATCATCGCATCCCCGCCGGACCCGTCGTTCCAGCCCACCGCCCCCAGCGCGCCCGCCACCCGCGACACCTCGTGCCCCAGGCCCGCCGAGACCTTGCGCAGCATCCCGCTCTCCGGCTCGACGAACAGCACGTCTCCCCCCGGGAGCATCGCCAGCGACATCGGGTAGCTGAGCTGCGCCGTAGCCCCCGCGCCGTCCACCAGGCCGACCAGCCCGTTCCCTGCCCAGGTGGTCACCGTCCCGTCCAGCCGCACCTCCCGGATCCGCTGGTTCCAGGTATCGGCCACCAGCAGCGACCCCGTGGCGCTGACCGCGATGGCCATCGGCCAGGTGAAGAGCGCGTTCGCCCCCACCCCGTCGGCGAAGCCCATCCGCGAGCCCGCGATCGTGCGCACCATCCCCGCAGGCGAGATGGCGCGGATGCGGTTGTTCCGCGTATCAGAGACGTAGATCGTCCCGTCCGCGCCGACCGCCAGCCCGCGTGGCCCGGAGAACAGCGCGGCCGCGCAGGGGCCGTCCGCGAACCCATCGCTCGAGCCTGCCACCAGGCTCACCGCCCCGGCGGGCGTCACCCGGAGGATGCGATCGTCGTCCACCACGATGGCGTCCCCGCCGGGCGCCGCCGCCACCGAGGTGGGGGCCTGGAACGCGGCGCTGACGCTCTTCACCTGGACCTGCGGCCGATAGCTGGGCGCGGACGGTCCGGAGGGAAGCCGCATGGGCTGGAGCGGCGCCGGCAGCGTGCCGTCGCCCGCAAACACCGAGAAGACGTTCGCCGTCGCCTGCTGGATGCGCGCATCCCAGCGCCCCGCCCCCGCCAGCGCCACCGACCACTTGATGCTGCCGGTGGAGAACACCTTCGCCCCGCTCCCGGCCGTGTAGAGCGTGCTTTCGCCCGCCATCACCTGCCCGTCGTGGTTCTCGGTCAGCGCGTTCCCGATCGCCGCCACCCCCGGGGGCAAGAGCCCCGGGTCGCCCCGGTTGTCCACCTCGTTCGCGTAGACCCCGGGGATGACCGTCCCCGGATCGACCCCGGTCCCCTTCCACAACCAGGAGGAGGGATCCCCGACCGAGAGGGGCGCGGCCACCCACTGCCAGGCGCCGAACATCTCGCCGATCATCCCGCTCTCCGGCCGGTCGAGCGGCGGATCGCGCCAGCGGGTGGTCACGTGCGCTGGATCGCTCTGCGCCAGCGGGTCGAGGGAAGCGAACTCCTTGTACCCGATGAGCAACCGCCGCGACGCATCCTGGAAGCGGACCTGCCAGTACGCGCTGTTCGCCGCCAGAAAGGCCGTGTTGATTCCGGAGCCGATGGCCCTCTCGGCCGCGTCGCGCATCGCCGCCGTCCAGTACTCGCTGTGCCCCTGGAAGAGCACCATGCGCCGGCGCGCCACCAGGCCCGGGTCGGCATCCAGGTCCGCATCGGTGACGTACGCCAGGTCGTATCCCTGCGCTTCCGCGAAGGTGATGAACTCGCGGTCCATGGAGAGCACCTCGCCGCTGCCGTGGTTCTGGTACGGCCGATCGAACGAGACCGCGAAGGCGTGCCAGAGCGGCCAGTCGGTGCGGGTGTTCTGGTAGAGGCTGGTGCCGCCCCAGCCGTTGTACGCCTGGTAGGTGTTGGTCGACGTCGTGTAGAGGATGCCCGCCGCCCGCGCCCGCTCGCGCACCACGAAGGTGGCCCAGGTCTGGCCGAGCGGAGCGGAGATCTTCACCAGGTAGACGCCGGTGACGGCCTGCGGGGGAACGGCGACGGAGAAGGTCGCCGGCCAGTTGGCGGAGACCGCCCCGGTCGCCGGGTCGAGCACCGCCGCGGTCCAGAGGGGAACCTGCACCGGACCGCCCTCGGCGACCTTCCTGCCCAGCATGCCGTCGTAGTAGCCGAGCCGGTACAGTTGCCAGGACGCGCTCGTCGCCGCCGCCGCCCCCGCGTGGACGACGACGCTCTCCCCCGGCAGCGCGCTGGTCCGATCGGCGTAGGCGGCGATCTGGTCCGAGGGCGCATCGAGCTGCCATCCCCGGTCCCCGCAGCGCTGGTTCTCCTCCGCGATGGGCGACGGCCGCAGCGCCAGGGTCCCCCCGTCCACGTCGTCCGGGCCGCCATCACTGCCTGCGTCCGGCATCCCCGCGTCCGGCGTTCCCGCATCGGGCGGCCCCGCATCGGGCGGCCCTGAGTCAGGTGGCCCCGCGTCGGGCGGCCCGCCATCCACGCCGGACGGCCCCCCCTTCCCGGATTGTTCGGGAACCGACGCATCGGTCGCGACCGCGGAGGGACCTCCGCATGCGCAAACCAACGCAAGAGCGATCAGGGCGAGCCGCATCGCAAGAGCCCAAAAGCAAGCGTCACACCAGCCCCGCGCGAGCGCGCAGGGGCCTCCTTGGGCAAGCGCTTACCCTCGGGACTCGAAGCGGTACTCAATCCTGCGGAAAATCTTCCCCCGTCGACCGCGACTACAGCGCGAACTTCGCCTCTTCCAGCAGCTCCCGCACCCGGTAGAGGAACCCGTTCCCCGTCACCCCGTCGATCACCCGGTGATCGTACGACAGCGTCAGGTACATCATCGGCCGGATGACGATGGCATCCTCCCCCGCCATCTCCCGCACCACTGCCCGCTTCACGATCTCCCCCATCCGGAGGATGCCCACCTGCGGCTGGTTGATGATCGCCGCCCCGAACAGGTTCCCCTTCAGCCCCGGGTTGGAAACCGTGAACGACCCGCCCGACAGCTCGTCGGCCGTGACCTTCCCGTTGCGCGAGCGCGCCGCCAGGTCGTCGAGCGCCCGCGCCAGCCCGAGCACGCTCAGCTCGTTGGCCTTGCGGATCACCGGCACCAGAAGGCCCTTCTCCGTCTCCACCGCCACCCCGAGGTTCACGTCCTTGCGCAGGATCAGGCTCTCGTCCTGCACCACCGCGTTGAGGCGGGGAAACTCGGCCAGCGCCTGCACCGCGGCCCGGCACACCCCCACGAGGAAGCTGGGCGCCTTCCCTCCCGTCTCCTTCTTCCACTCCCCGCGCAGCCGGGAGAGGTTGCTCATGTCCACCTCCGCCGTGCAGGGCACGTGCGGGCTGGTGGCCTTGCTGTAGACCATGTGCTCGGCGATCAGCCGGCGGCGCTGGTCGAAGAGGAGCGTCTGGTCGCCTTCGCGCAGCGTGTACCGGGGCGGCTTGTACGCCCTCAGGTTGATGGCGATGGGCCCGAACCCCTGGTACCCCGACCCGAAGCCGGGCGGAGGCGGCAGGGATGACCAGGGCGGCGCCACCGGCGGCTGCGAGTACGAGGGGGGCGGCGCGGTGGGCGCCTTCTGCCCGGGGAAGGTGCTCAGCGGCGGCTGCATCTCCGACTGCTGCGCGGCGGTGGCCCCCTTCTCCAGGTAGCTGGTGACGTCCGCCTTCATCACCCGCCCGCCGGCCCCCGACCCCTGCACCTTGCTCAGGTCGAGCCCGTGCTCCTGGGCCACGTTCCGTCCCACGGCAGTGGAGCGCACCCCGTTGTCCCCGTCGGGCTGCGCGGCCGCCTTCGCCGCGCCTTGAGCCGCGGGAGCCTGCGCCGCCGCCCCGCTCTCCTCCAGCCGGGCGAGCGCGCCGCCCACCGTGACCACCGACCCTTCCTTGGCAAGCTGCTCCACCAGCACCCCCGCGGCGGGCGAGGGAATCTCGGTGTTCGCCTTGTCGGTGGCGATCTCCACCAGCGGCTCGTCGCGCTCCACCTTCTGGCCGGGGCGCGCGATCCAGCGCACCACGGTCCCTTCCATCACGGATTCTCCGAGCTGCGGCATCACCACCGTGGTCATGATTGGCGCTGAGTTAGCGCGCGGTCCGGGGCGTGTCAAACTGGCGCGAAGCCTGTTCGCACACCACAATGCTCCGGTGCGGGAACGGCTCCACGCCCTCGGGAACGCGCTGGGTCGGCAGCCGCACCTGATGGCCGTCCGCGACGGCGTGGTGGGCAGCCTTCCCCTCATCCTCCTCGGCAGCCTGTTCCTCCTGCTCGCGCAGCCGCCCTGGCCGGCCATCTCCCGCTTCCTTCCCGCCGCGCCGACCCTGCTGGCGGGCTACGCCGCCTGCGCCGGCCTGGTGGCCATCTACGCCTGCGTCGCCACCGCGCTGTCGCTGGCCCGCCGCCGGGAGGCCGACGGAGTGGCGGGCGCGACCACCGCCCTGGCCGTGCTCCTGGTCGCCCAGCACCCTTTCAACAAGATGCTCCCCATGTCCGCCCTGGGCGCCGCCGGCCTCTTCCCCGCCTTCGCCGCGGCCATCTTCTCGGTGGAGGTGCTGCACTTCTTCGCCCGCCGCAAGTGGGGCATCAAGCTGAGCGGCGGCGCCCCCGACGTGGTGGTGCGCAGCTTCGCCGCGCTCTTGCCCACCGTGAGCTGCGTGGTGCTGGTGTGGTTCGTGGTCCACGTGCTGGACATCGACCTGGCCGCGGGCATCGCCAACCTGGTGCGCCCGCTGGTCCACGGCGGTGATTCGTTGGCCGCGGTGATGGTGGTGGTGCTGATCGACAGCGCACTCTGGCTGGTCGGCGTGCACGGGATCTCGGTGCTGGCGGCGGTGCGGCCTCTCTGGCTCGCCGCCCTGGCGGAGAACATGGCCGCGGCCAGCTCGGGGCTGCCGCCCCCGCACGTGTTCACCCAGGAGTTCTTCATCTGGTTCGTCTGGCAGGGAGGGTCGGGGACCACGCTGGCGTTCGCGCTGCTCCTGCTCTTCGCCCGCAGCAAGCAACTCCGCCTGGTGGGCCGGGCGGGGATCGTGCCAGCGATCTTCAACATCAACGAGCCGCTGCTCTTCGGGGCTCCGGTGGTGATGAACGGCAAGCTGGCGCCCCCGTTCGTAGCGGCGCCGCTGGTGCTGGTGGTTCTCTCCTGGTGCGCGATGCGGTTCGGCGTGGTGCGGCCGCCGTACATCGAGGTGGTGTGGACCTTGCCGGCGCCCGTGGGGGCGTATCTGGCGAGCGGGGGGGATGCGAAGGCGGTGGTGCTGCAGGTGGTGAACCTGGCCTTGGCGCTGCTGATGTGGTGGCCCTTCGTCCGTCGCTACGACCGCAGCCTTCTCGCTGCCGAGGCGACGGCCTAGCCCGTTCTACGCGCTCAGCAACATCTCCGGCCGGATCATGTTCTCGTGCTCCGCCACCGCTTCCATGATCCCCAGCGCCTCGCGGGGATCGCGGCAGAGCGGGCCCTCCTGGGGAGTGCCGTCGAACTGGTAGTACCAGCCTTGCTCTGCGCTGAAGATGGTTCCCAGTCGAGGGCCGTGTTTCACGCGGACGACGTAGCGCTCGTTCGGGATCTGGACGGCAACCAGCTTGGGCGTCTGCATCGGGTGTACCCTCGCATAGGCCCCCCCAACGACACAGACTGCCACAGCGGGATCCAAATTCGCTACCCCCCAACCCCCTGGAATCGTTCGGAAATGAAACCCGCTCTTTACGTAACATCGCAAGTTACCGGAATCCTTGGGCTCCTTCCCCTTCGCCCGTCCTAATGCCCCCCGTCCCCCTTGCTGCTCGCCCCGGGCCCGGTCA
>DATKAG010000290.1:0-3361 GCA_035498355.1 Myxococcales bacterium
CCGCCGCCATCGCCGGGGCCGAGCGGATCATCGCGGTGGACGCGCAGCCGGCCAAGCTGGAGCTGGCGAAGCGCTTCGGCGCCACCGACGCGATCGATGCGACTGCGGCAGACCCGGTGGACGCGATCCGCGCGCTCACCGGGGGCCGGGGCGCCGACTACGCCTTCGAGGCCATCGGCCGGACCAAGACGGTGGAGCAGGCCTGGTCCTCGGTGCGCAAGGCGGGCACCTGCGTGGCCATCGGGATCGGCAGCGTGAAGGAGTCGGTGGCCCTCAACGCCCTCATGCTCCCCATGCTGGAGAAGCGCCTGCTGGGCTGCTGGTACGGGAGCGCGAACGTGCACCTGGAGGTGCCCCGGCTGCTGGCGCTCTACCGGAGGGGGAAGCTCAAGCTCGACGAGCTGGTGACGCGCACCTATCCCCTCTCCTCGGTCAACGAGGCGTTCGCCGACCTGGGCAGCGGCGCCAACGCGCGCGGGGTCGTAATCTTCTGAGCGGAGGAGCCATGGGTTCCCGAATCGTCAGCCGCCGCGATCTCGAGTTCCAGCTCTTCGAGGTGCTGGACGTCGAGTCGCTCTTCCAGCGCCCCCGCTTCTCCCAGCACTCCCGGGAGACGATGCTGGCGGCGGTGGACACCGCCCTGGCCATCGCCGAGGAGAAGTTTGCCCCGCACAACCGCAAGGCCGACGAGCACGAGCCCGTCTTCAAGGACGGGCGCGTGCACCTCATCCCCGAGGTGAAGGAGGCGCTCGACGCCTACATCGGCGCGGGCTTCCTCGCCGCCGGGGAGGACTTCGACAAGGGCGGCATGCAGCTCCCCATCTCCGTGCGCGGCGCCTGCCAGGCGATCTTCGCCGCCGCCAACGTCTCCACCTCGGCCTACGTCTCCCTCACCCACGGCAACGCCGCCCTGCTCGCCGCCTTCGCCTCGCCGGAGCAGAAGGAGCGCTACCTCAAGCACCTGCTCTCCGGCCGCTTCTTCGGGACCATGGCGCTCACCGAGCCGCAGGCGGGCTCCTCCTTGAGCGACATCCTCACCACCGCCACCCCCAATCCCGACGGCACGTATTCGTTGCGGGGGACGAAGATCTTCATCTCCGGCGGCGACCACGACCTCTCGGAGAACATCGTCCACCTGGTGCTGGCGAAGATCCCCGGCGCCCCCGCCGGGGTGAAGGGCATCTCCCTCTTCATCGTCCCCAAGTACCGGGTGAAGGCCGACGGCAGCCTGGGCCCGCCCAACGACGTCACCCTGGCGGGCCTCTTCCACAAGATGGGCTACCGGGGCACCGTCTCCACCCAGCTCAGCTTCGGGGAGAAGGGCGAGTGCCTGGGCGAATTGGTGGGGCAGCCCAACCAGGGCCTGACGTACATGTTCCACATGATGAACGGCGCCCGCATCGGGGTGGGGATGGGCGCGGTGATGATCGGCTACACCAGCTACCTGCACGCGCTCGACTACGCCCGCGAGCGCCCCCAGGGGCGGCCGCTCGCCGCCAAGGACCCGCGCGCCCCGCAAGTGCCCATCGTCCAGCACGCCGACGTGCGCCGCATGCTGCTGGCGGGCAAGTCGTACGTGGAAGGCGGCCTCGCGCTCTGCCTCTACGCCGCCAGGCTCGACGACGAGCTGGAAACCAGCCCCTCGGCCGAGGCGCGCCGGGAAGCGGAGACGCTGCTCGGGCTGCTCACGCCCATCGTCAAGGCCTGGCCTTCGCAGTACTGCCTCCTGGCCAGCGACCTCGCCATCCAGGTCTACGGCGGATACGGCTACACGCGCGAGTACCCGGTGGAGCAGTTCTACCGGGACAACCGCCTCAACCCCATCCACGAAGGGACCAACGGCATCCAGTCGCTGGACCTGCTCGGGCGCAAGGCGCTGGGCGGCGGGGGAAAGGCGCTGGAGCTATTGGTGCGGGCGATGCGGCCGGACATCGAGGCGGCGGGGCGGGAGGAGTCTCTGCGCGCCTTCGGCGCCGAGCTGGGAGGGGCCGTGGAGCGGCTGATCGGCACCACCCGGCGCCTGGGCGAGGCGGCAACGTCCGACCTGGAGCGGGCGCTGGCCAACTCCACCGTGTACCTGGAGGCGATGGGGCACGCGGCGGTGGCCTGGATGTGGCTGCGGCAGGGGCTGGCCGCGGCGCGGGCGCTTCCGGGCGCGAAGGGCGCGGACGCCGACTTCTACCGGGGCAAGCTCGCCGCCTGCCGCTACTTCTACCGCTGGGAGCTGCCGCGCACCGGCCCCATGCTCGCCTTGCTCGACTCGCTCGATTCCACCTGCGTGGAAACCGAGCCGGCCTGGCTCTGATAGAAAACCCGGGGACACAAATACAGGCTTTGGGAGGAAGCGATGGACTTCTCGGAATCGGATCGGGTGCGTGGGTTTCGCCAGACGGTGCGCGACTTCATGAAGAAGGAGGTCTACCCGCTGGAGCAGAAGCTGCGGAACGACGGGTTCAAGGCGCTCCTCCCCACCCTGAAGGAGAAGCGCGCCCGGGCGAAGGAGACGGGGCTGTGGGCCGCCCACATCCCCGCGGACTGGGGCGGGGCGGGGCTCTCCTTCACCGAGTTCGCCCACCTCTCCGAGGAGCTGGGGCGCAGCCCCCTGGGCCACTACATCTTCAACGTCCAGGCCCCCGACGTGGGCAACATGGAGCTCCTGCTCTCGCACGGCACCGCGGAGCAGAAGGACCGCTGGCTGCGGCCCCTGGTGCGCGGCGACATCCGCAGCTGCTTCAGCATGACCGAGCCGGAGTTCGCGGGCTCGAACCCGGTCTGGCTGGGCACCACCGCGGTGAAGGAGGGGCAGAGCTGGGTGATCCGCGGCCACAAGTGGTTCGCCAGCTCCGCGGACGGGGCCGCCTTTGCCGTCTGCATGGCCGTCACCAACCCGGACGCGCCCAAGCCGCACCGGCGGGCGAGCATGATCATCGTCCCCACCGACACGCCGGGATTCGAGCTGGTGGAGAACATCTCGGTGATGGGCCACCGGGGCGCCGATCACCAGAGCCACGCCGAGATCATGTACCACGGCGCCAAGGTGCCCCTCTCCAACCTGCTGGGGCCCGAGGGAGGGGGCTTCGAGATGGCGCAGGCGCGGCTGGGGGCCGGGCGCATCCACCACTGCATGCGCTGGATCGGGATCTGCGAGCGCGCCTTCGACCTCATGTGCGAGCACGCCGTGACGCGGCAGATCGCGCCCGGGCAGCAGCTCGCGACGCGCCAGCTCGTCCAGCAGTGGGTGGCGGAGAGCCGGGCCGAGATCGACGGCGCCCGCCTCCTGGTGCTGCACGCCGCGTGGAAGATCGAGCACGAGGGGACCTCCCGGGCGCGCGAGGAGATCTCGCTCATCAAGTTCACGGTG
>DATKAG010000291.1:0-3110 GCA_035498355.1 Myxococcales bacterium
GTTCCACCTCACCACCTTCCAGGCCGAGGACGAGATCGCCGCCATCGCCGCTTCCATCGGCGCCTCCTTCGCCGGGGCGCTGGGGGTCACCGGCTCCAGCGGCCCGGGCATCGCCCTGAAGACGGAGGCGATGGGGCTGGCCCTGATGACCGAGCTGCCCCTGGTGATCATCAACGTGCAGCGCGGCGGGCCGTCCACCGGGCTGCCCACCAAGACCGAGCAGTCCGACCTCTTCCAGGCGGTCTACGGGCGCAACGGCGAGAGTCCCATCCCCGTGCTGGCGGCCCGCTCCCCGGCCGACTGCTTCGACACCGCCTACGAGGCCTGCCGCATCGCCATCGACTACCGCACCCCGGTGATCCTCCTCAGCGACGGCTCTCTGGCCAACGGCAGCGAGCCCTGGCTGCTGCCGGACGTGAGCAGCCTGCCGAAGATCGACGCCAACTTCGCCACCGATCCGGCCGGCTTCATGCCCTACAAGCGGGACGAGAAGCTGGCCCGCCCCTGGGCCATCCCCGGCACTCCCGGGCTGGAGCACCGGGTGGGCGGCCTGGAGAAGGACGCCCTCACCGGCAACGTCAGCTACGACCCGCTCAACCACGAGAAGATGGTGCGCACCCGCGCGGAGAAGGTGCGGCGCATCGCCGACCACTTCCATCCCACCGAGCCGTACTTCGACGCCGAGGGCGACGTGCTGGTGATCGGCTGGGGCGGAACCTACGGCTCCATCACCCAGGCGGTGATCGAGTCGCGCCAGGCCGGCCTGCGGGTGGGGCACGTGCACCTGCGGCACATCTTCCCCCTCCCCAACGACCTCACCGACGTGGTGGCCCGCTACCGCAAGCTGCTCATCCCCGAGCTGAACCTGGGCCAGCTTCGCCTGCACTTGCGCGGGCAGCTGGGGATCGAGGGGCTGGGGCTGAACAAGATCCAGGGGAAGCCGTTCCACGTGGCCGAGATCCGCTCGGCCATCGAATCGCTCGCGCGGCGCAGCCAGCCGCCGGCGGAGAAGGAGATCGCCTGATGACCGGGCCGCTGGTGAAGCTCACCAAGAAGGACTTCGTCTCCGACCAGGAGGTGAAGTGGTGCCCGGGCTGCGCCGACTTCGCCATCCTCGCCGGGGTGCAGAAGCTGATGCCCGAGCTGGGGGTGGCCCGGGAGAAGACGGTGTTCGTGAGCGGGATCGGCTGCTCCTCCCGCTTCCCCTATTACATGAACACCTACGGGTTCCACGGCATCCACGGCCGGGCCCCGGCCATCGCCACCGGCCTGAAGATGGCCAACCCGGACCTGACGGTGTGGATGGTCACCGGCGACGGCGACGCGCTCTCCATCGGGGGCAACCACCTGATCCACGCCCTCCGCCGGAACGTCGACCTCAAGATCCTCCTCTTCGACAACCGCATCTACGGGTTGACCAAGGGGCAGGCCTCGCCCACCAGCGAGCTGGGGAAGAAGACCAAGAGCTCGCCCTTCGGCACCGTGGACCGGCCCTTCAACCCGCTCACCCTGGCGCTGGGGGCCGGGGCCACCTTCGTGGCCCGCACCACCGCCAACGACATGCCCCACATGAGCAGCGTGCTCAAGCGGGCCGCCGAGCACAAGGGGGCGGCCTTCGTGGAGATCTGGCAGAACTGCGTGGTCTTCAACGACGGCGCTTTCGACGAGTGGAGCGAACGCGAGGTGCGCGACGAGCGGCTGCTCAAGCTGGAGCACGGCAAGCCGCTGATCTACGGGAAGAGCAAGGACAAGGGGCTGCGCATCGGCGGCGGGTTCTCGCTGGAGATGGGCCCCTCGGACGGGGCGGTGATGTTCGACGAGTCGCGCGACAACGTCTCTTTGGCGCTGGCCCTGGCCTCGCTGGAGCCGCCCTGGCCGCAGGTGATGGGAGTGCTGCGGGCGGTGGAGCGGCCCACGGTGGACCAGCTTGCCCGCGAGCAGGAGCGGGAGGCGGAGAAGGCCACCCGCGGCCCGGCCACCCTGGCGGCGCTGCTGGAGAGCGGCGACACCTGGGAGGTGGGCGTCGCCTCGAACGACGTCTGATTGCGCCGCCCATGAAGCGGAGAAAGCTCTCCGGCGTCGACGTCCCGGTGCTCGGGCAGGGCACCTGGAAGATGCACGAGAAGGGAGCGGCGGCGGCGCTGCGGGCCGGGATCGATCTCGGCCTGACGCACATCGACACCGCCGAGATGTACGGCACCGAGGAGACGGTGGCCGAGGCCATCGAGGGGCGGCGGGAGGAGATCTTCCTCGTCTCCAAGGTCCTCCCCTCCAACGCCTCGCGCAAGGGCACCGTGCGCGCCTGCGAGCAGTCCTTGCGGCGGCTGCGCACCGACCGGCTCGACTGCTACCTGCTGCACTGGCCCGGTTCCCACCCCCTGGAGGACACCATCGCCGGGTTCGAGGAGCTGTGCGCCGCCGGAAAGATCCGCGCCTACGGGGTGAGCAACTTCGACGAGGAGCAGGTGGCGGAAGCGGCGCGCATTGCCGGGCCCGGGCGGATCGCCTGCAACCAGGTGCTCTACAACCTCGGGGAGCGGCACATCGAGGGCAAGGTGCTGCCCCGGTGCCGCGAGCTGGGCATCGCCCTGGTGGGCTACAGCCCCATCGACGGCCTCCCCGAAGGCGGCGAGCTCGAGGCCGTGGCGCGCGAGCGGGGCGCCACCGCGCGGCAGGTGGCCCTCGCCTTCCTCACCCGGCTGCCCGACACCTTCACCATCGCCAAGGCCTCGCGGGTGGCGCACGTGCAGGAGAACGCCGGCGCCGCCTCGCTGGAGCTGACCGGGAAGCAGATCGCGCGGCTGGAGCGCGCGTACCCGCTGCGCGTGCGCCGCGAGCTTCCCACCTCGTAGCCTCGTAGTAGATTGCGCCGGTGCGCGTCGCGGTCACCGGGGGATCGGGGCAGCTGGGCACCTTGCTGCTGCGGCGGCTGGCGGACGATCGCCGGGTGAAGGAGATCGTGGCCCTCGACCTGCGGCCGCCCCTGATCGTCTCGGGCAAGCTGCGCGACGTGCGAGCCGATGTCCGCGATCCCGGGATCGGCGAGCACCTGCGCGGCTGCGAGGCGCTGATCCACCTCGCCTTCCTGGTGGCCAAGCGCGGACCGCGCT
>DATKAG010000292.1:0-2363 GCA_035498355.1 Myxococcales bacterium
CAGATGTCCATCTTCGGGCTGGGCATCATGCCCTACGTCTCCTCGTCGATCATCATGCAGCTCCTGGCGGTGGTGGTGCCTTCGCTGGAGCGGCTGCAGAAGGAGGGCGCGGCCGGACGCCAGAAGCTGAACCAGTACACCCGCTACGGGAGCATCATCCTCTCCGTCATCCAGGGCATCGGCATCGCCCGCTGGCTGGCCAGCCTGGGACGCACCCCGACCACCATCCGCGGCGTCCAGGTGGAGATCGACCAGATCGTCGTTCCCAGCGACACGGTGTGGTTCACCTTCATGACGGTGATCACCCTCACCGCTGGCACGGCCTTCATCATGTGGCTCGGCGAGCGCATCACCGAGCGCGGCATCGGCAACGGCATCTCGCTCATCATCTTCGCCGGCATCGTGGCCCGCATCCCCTCGGCCGGAAGCCGCCTCTGGGAGGTGATCCGCGGCGACAAGGCCTGGCTGGTGCCGGTGGTGATGGCGGTGATGCTCCTGGTGGTGGCCATCGTCGTCTACATCGAGCGCGGCATGCGCCGCATCCCGGTGCAGTACGCCAAGCGCATGGCCGGACGGAGGATGTTCGCTGGCCAGGCCACCTACTTCCCGATGAAGGTGAACACCGCCGGGGTCATCCCCCCCATCTTCGCCAGCGCGCTGCTCTCCTTCCCGGCCACGCTGGGGAACTGGATCCCCTTCCTGGCCGGGGTGAGGCGGGCCATCGAGTCCAACGCCTGGCTCTACGACGGCCTCTTCGTCCTGCTGATCATCTTCTTCTCCTACTTCTACACCACGCTCACCTTCCGCGCCGACGACGTGGCGGACAACATCAAGAAGCAGGGCGGCTACATCCCCGGCATCCGACCCGGCCGCCAGACCGCGGACTACATCCGGGGGGTCCTCGACCGGATCACGTTTGGCGGCGCCATCTACCTGGCGGTGATCTGCGTCATCCCCTCGGTGCTCTCCAACCAGGAGGCGCTGGGCGTGCCCTTCCAGTTCGGCGGCACGGCGCTCCTCATCGTGGTCGGCGTGGCGCTGGACACCGTCCAGCAGATCGAGGGCCACCTCATCAGTCGCAACTACGAGGGCTTCGCCGGTCCCCGTGGGCCTCGCATCCGCGGGAGGGTGCGGCTCGCCGCCTGAGCCGTGGGGGCGGCGAGCCGGGGGACTCCACACGGGCGGCGAGAGAGAGACGATGGACCTCATCCTGTTCGGGCCGCCGGGGGCGGGGAAGGGAACGCAGGCTCAGCGCTTGTTGGAGGTCTACGGCACGCCCCAGATCTCCACCGGGGACATCCTTCGCCAGGCGGTGAAGGCGGGGACACCGCTCGGGCTGAAGGCCCGGCCGATCATGGAGTCGGGCGCCCTGGTCCCCGACGCCCTGGTGATCGGCATCGTCGAGGAGCGCCTGCAGAAGCCGGACTGCGCCAAGGGCTTCGTCCTCGACGGCTTCCCCCGCACCGTGGCCCAGGCCAAGGCCCTGGACGCGATGCTCGCCTCGCTCGGCCGGCACATCGACCGGGTTCTCTCCCTGGAGGTCCCCCTGGACGTGGTGGTGCGCCGGCTCACCGGCCGCCGGAGCTGCCCCCAGTGCGGGCGGGTCTACCACCTCACCGAGGCGCCGCCCCGCACCCCGGGAGTGTGCGATGCCTGCGGCACGGCGCTGGTCCAGCGGCCGGACGACACCGAGGAGGTCGTCCGGGCGCGCCAGGCCACCTACCGGCGGGACACCGAGCCGGTGAAGGCCTTCTACGCCGCCCAGGGGCTCCTCCGGGAGGTGGACGGGACCGGCTCCCTGGACGAGGTCTTCCAGCGCATCCGGGCCGCGCTGGATAAGAAAGCAGTCTGATGCCGGTGGAACTCAAGAATCGCGAGGAGATCGGCCACATGCGCGAGGCGGGGCGCATCGTGGCGGAGATCCTCGACGCCCTGGAGAAGGCGGTGGCCCCGGGGGTCAGCACCTGGGAGCTGGACCAGCTGGCCGAGCGCCTCATCCACGAGAAGGGGGCGCGCCCGGCCTTCAAGGGCTACCGGGGCTTTCCCTCCTGCCTCTGCACCTCAATCAACCACGAGGTGGTGCACGGCATCCCCTCGCGGAAGCGGCGGGTGGCGGCCGGCGATCTGCTCAAGCTCGACTTCGGGGTCGTGTACAAGGGCTACTTTGGGGATTCGGCCCGCACCATCCCGGTGGGGAAGGTGAGCCCCGAGGCGGAGGCCCTGAGCCGGGCCACCCGGGAGTCGCTCGAGGCCGGCATCCGGGTGGCGGTGGCCGGCAACTACGTGGGGGACATCGGGCACGCGGTGCAGTCCCACGTCGAGGCGCTCGGGTACTCGGTGGTGAAGGACTTCGTCGGGCACGG
>DATKAG010000293.1:0-10603 GCA_035498355.1 Myxococcales bacterium
GCCGCGCGGGACGCCCCGGCCGACGTGGAGGTCGCGCTCGAGCTGTACCTCTCCGGGAGGGGCGAAGAGGACGAGCTGGCGGCGCGCTTTGCCCGCGCGCTGGACGAGGCCGGCTGGCAGCGGCCGGTAAGGCGCGCGGCCTTCGTGGTCGCGGGGGGCGGCCGGCGCGAGTGCTTCACCTTCCGGCCCGGGGAGAAGGGGTACGCCGAGGAGCGGCATGCGCGCGGCGTGCACCCCATGCTGGCCAAGCGGCTCCAAGTGGATCGCCTGGTGCACTTCGAGCTCACCCGCCTCCGCGCCTCGGAGGACGTCTACCTCTTCCACGGCCGGGCCCGCGCCAACCCCCGCGACGAGCGCTTCTTCGCTCTCGCCGAGGTGCGTGATCTCACCCCGCTGCGCGGCCCGGACGGGCGGATCGCCCACCTGCCCCAGCTGGAGCACGTGCTGCACGAGACCTGCGCCGCCCTGCGCCTGGCCCAGGCCCGGCGGGCCGATCGGCTGGAGTGGAACCGCGTGCTGCTCAGCGTCGCGCCCCCGGTGGCCATCTCCCGCGAGGAGGCGCTGGGGATCGCCCGGCGGCTGGAGCCGGAGACCGAGGGGCTGGGGCTGGAGATGGTGGTGCTCTCGGTGCGGACGCCGCAGCCGGACGGCTCCTTTCAGGACGGGGTGATCCGCATCTTCAACCCCGACCGCAACGGCGTGCGCGTGCGCTGGGACGGCCCCGCGCAGCGGCCCCTGCTCCCTCTGGGCGAGTACCAGCAGCGGGTGGTCCAGCTCCGCCGCCGGGGCGTGCCCTACGCGTACGAGATCGTCAAGATCCTCACCCCTTCGGCCAGCGACGTCTCCCAGGCCGACCTGCCGCCGGGCGACTTCGTCGAGCACGACCTGGACGGAAGCGGGGCGCTCGTGCCGGTGGCGCGCCCGCCCGGCAAGAACACCGCCCGCATCGTGGCCGGGGTGGTGCGCAACTTCTCCCCCCGCTACCCGGAAGGGATGCGCCGGGTGATCCTCTTGGGCGACGCCAGCCGGGAGACGGGAGCGGTGGCGGAGCCGGAGTGCCGGCGCATCATCGCCGCCCTCGACCTTGCCGAGAAGATGCGGGTCCCGCTGGAGTGGTTCGCGCTCAGCGCCGGGGCGCAGATCTCGCTGGAGAGCGGATCGGAGAACATGGACTGGGTGGCGCGCGCCCTGCGCCGGATCGTCGAGTTCACCCAGGCCGGCGGGGAGATCAACGTGGTGGTGGCCGGCATCAACGTGGGGGCGCAGCCCTACTGGAACGCCGAGGCCACCATGCTGATGCACACCCGGGGGATCCTGATCATGACCCCGGCCTCGGCGATGGTGCTCACCGGCAAGCAGGCGCTGGAGTATTCCGGCGGGGTCTCCGCCGAGGACAACCAGGGGATCGGCGGCTACGACCGCATCATGGGCCCCAACGGCCAGGCGCAGTACTGGGCCAAGGACCTGGGCGCGGCCTGCGGGGTCCTGCTCCGCCACTACGATCACACCTGGGTGCAGCCGGGCGAGCGGTTCCCAAGGCGGGCGCGCACCGCCGATCCGCGCGACCGGGACGTCTGTGTCTCGCCGCACCCGCCCGCGGTGGGCGGGTTCTCGACCGTGGGGGAGATCTTCAGCGCGGAGAAGAACCCGGAGCGCAAGCGGCCCTTCGACATCCGGGCGGTGATGGCGGCGGTGGCCGACGCCGATCACCCGACGCTGGAGCGCTGGCGCGACCTGCGGGGAGGCGACACCGGCGTGATCTGGGACGCGCACCTGGGCGGGCAGCCCATCTGCCTGATCGGGGTGGAGTCGCACCCCGTGCCCCGGACCGGCTTCATCCCCGGCGACGGCCCGCAGGCGTGGAGCGGGGGCACGCTCTTCCCCCAGTCGTCCCGCAAGATCGCCCGGGCCGTCAACGCGGCCAGCGGCAACCGGCCGCTTCTGGTGCTGGCGAACCTCTCCGGGTTCGACGGCTCACCCGAGTCGATGCGCCGGCTGCAGCTGGAGTACGGGGCGGAGATCGGCCGGGCGGTGGTCAACTTCCGCGGGCCGGTGGTGTTCTGCGTCATCTCCCGCTACCACGGCGGCGCCTTCGTGGTCTTCTCCCGCTGGCTGCGGGAGAACATGGAGGTGCTGGCGGTGGAGGGGGCGCGCGCCTCGGTGATCGGGGGCGCCCCGGCCGCGGCGGTGGTCTTCGCCCGGGAGGTGGAGCAGCGCACCCGCAAGGACCCGCGCTTCGCCGGCGCCTCCGCCGGCGCGCTCCTGCACCTGCGGGCGGAGAAGATGGGCGAGGTGGCCGAGGAGTACGACCGGATCCACGACATCGAGCGCGCCCGGCGGGTGGGATCGGTGGAGCGGATCATCGATCCCCACGCCTTGCGCCGCGAGCTGATCGAGGCGGTGGAGCGGGGGATGGCGCGCGAGGAGCGAGGATGATCCAGGCGCTGCTGCAAGGCGATCGTCCGGCGAGGCTGGACTGGCTCGCTCCCGCCGAGCGGGTGCGGGCGGCCGCGCTCACCGTCCCCTGGCGGCGGGAGGACTTCCTCCTCGGGCGCTGGGCGGCGAAGCGTCTCCTCTCCTCGGTTCTCGGCTGCGCGCCGGGGCCGGGGCTGGAGATCCGCGCGGCCCCCTCCGGCCGGCCCGAGGCCCTGCTCGACGGCCAGCCGCTGCGCCTTTCCCTCTCCCTCTCCCACCGCGAGGGGATGGCCCTGGCCGCCGTCGACGACGCGGGGAAGGCGCTGGGCGCCGACCTGGAGGCGGTGGAGCCGCGCAGCGACGCGTTCGTGCGCGACTACTTCACCCGCAGGGAGATCGCCGCGGTGGAGGCGGGCGAGCGGGACCTCTTGGCGAACCTGATCTGGAGCGCGAAGGAGAGCGCGCTCAAGGCCCTGGGCGCGGGGCTGACGCTGGACACGCGGGCGGTGGAGGTGGAGCTGGGTCCGGGGGCGGGCGAGGGCTGGCGCGCGCTGCGGGTGCACGGCGCGGCGGAGCTGAGCGGATGGTGGCGCCTGCGGGGGACGCGCATCGTCACCCTGGTGGGAGCCTCCGCCGGCGAGCCGGCGCTGATCTCCTGAGCGCCGTGGTATAGCGCGGGCCATGGCACAGGTCGCCTTCATCGGGCTGGGAAAGATGGGGCGGCCGATGGCCGCCCGGGTGCAGCAGGCGGGTCATCAGGTCCATGCCTTCAACCGCTCGCGCGGCCCGGTGGACGAGCTGGCGGCGCTGGGAGCGGCGGCGGCGAAGAGCGCGGCCGAGGCCTGCTCGCGGGCGGAGCTGATCCTCACCGCCCTGCCCACCCCCGAGTCGGTGGCCCAGGTGTACGAGGAGATCTCGGCCTCGGCGCGCGAGGGCCAGATCTACGTCGATCACTCGACCGTGAGCCTGGCGCTCAACCGCCGCTGCGCGGCGCTGCTGGAAAGGCGCGGGGCCCGCTTCCTCGACGCCCCCGTCTCCGGCGGCCCCGCGGGCGCACAGGCCGGGACGCTCACGGTGATGGCGGGCGGCGAGGCGGCGGCGTTCGATCGCGCGCTGCCCGTGCTCCGCGCCTTCGGCAAGAACATCCGCCTCTGCGGGCCGGTGGGCGCGGGGCAGGCGGTGAAGCTGGTCAACCAGTTGCTGGTCGGCGTGCACACGGCGGCCATCGCCGAGGCGGCGGTGCTGGGGGCCCGGCTGGGCGCGGATCCCGCCATCGTGCTGGAGCTGATCGGCACCTCCTTCGGCGGCTCGACCATGATGACGCGCAACCTGCCCCGCTTCATCTCCCGGGACTTCAGCCCCGCTACCCCGGTGCGCCTCCTGCTCAAGGACCTGGGGATCATCCACGCGGAGGCGAAGGCGGCGCAGGTGCCGCTGCTCCTCGGCTCTTTGGCCGAGCAGCGCTTCGTCGAGGCGTGCGGGCGGGGGCTGGCGGAGGAGGACATGGCCGCGCTGGTCAAGCTCTGGGAGGCCCCCGCGGGCGTGACCGTGGACCGGCCCCGGGAAGGGTGAGCGCCGATGCCTCGCTTCGCCGCCAACCTCACCATGCTCTGGCCGGAGCTGGACGTCTACGACCGCTTCCGCGCCGCCGCCCAGGCGGGGTTCCGCCGGGTGGAGATCCTCTTCGTGCACGAGCTCGATCCGGCGCGGGTGGCGCGGCTGCTCGAAGAGCTGCGGCTGGAGCTGGTGCTGTTCGATCCTGCGCCGGGGAACTGGGCGAAGGGAGAGCGGGGGCTGCTCAGCGTTCCGGGGCGGGAGGAGGAGTTCCTGGGCACCGTGCGCGAGGCGATCGCTTCCGCCCTCCGGTATGGGACGCGGCTCCTGAACTGCCTGGCCGGGATCCCGCCCGCTGGAGTGGCCCGGGACATCGCCCAGCGTACGGCGGTGGAGAATTTGCGCGCGGCCGCGCCCCTGGGGGAGAAGGCGGGCGTCACGATCCTGGTAGAGGCGATCAACTCCATCGACATGCCGGGCTACTTCGCGGATACGGTGGACAAGGCGGCCGCGCTGGTGGAGGCGGCGGCCTCGCCTCATGTGCGCCTGCAGCTCGACCAGTACCACGCGGGGATGGCGGGGACAGATCCGCGCGCGGCGCTGGGCAAGCACGCGGCGCTGGTCAGGCACGTGCAGATCGCCGACGTGCCGGGGCGGAATCAGCCGGGCACCGGGACGCAGCCCATCGCGGGGTTTCTCGAGGACCTGGATGGGATGGGCTACGCGGGCAGCGTGGGGCTGGAGTACCGGCCGCGCGGGGGGATGGAAGAGGCGCTGGCGTGGCTGCCGCGGGAGCGGAGGGGGTGAGGCGGGATTCGTTCACGGCCACGTCGCCGTCGCCGCCGCCGTCCACGATCACGTCAACGTCCACGAAACGTCCACGATCACGTCAACGTCTGTCGGGTGAGCGCAGAGCGCGGCGGATGATCTTGCCCGTGGCGGTGAGCGGGAGCTCCTTCACGAACTCGACGATGCGCGGGTACTCGTGGGCGGCGAGGCGGGAGCGGACGTGCTCCTGCAACTCCTTCACCAAAGCGTCGCTGGCAGTGAATCCTTCCTTGAGGACGATCACCGCTTTCACCACCTCGGTGCGGATGGGATCGGGCTCGCCCACCACCGCCGCGATCGCCACCGCCGGGTGGCGGGCGAGGCAGGCCTCGATCTCCCCGGGCCCGATGCGGTAGCCGCCGCTGGTGATCAGGTCGTCGTCGCGGCCGACGAAGAGGAAGTAGCCCTGCCCGTCGCGCACGCCCAAATCGCCGCTGATCAGCCAGTCGCCGCGGAACTTGCGGGCGGTGGCCTCGTCGTTGCGCCAGTAGCGGAGGAACATCACCGGGTCGGGCTTGCGGTAGGCGATGCTTCCCATCTCGCCCGGAGGCAGCTCCCGACCTTCGCCGTCGACGATCTCCACGGTGTGCCCGGGGATGGCGGTGCCCGTCCACCCGGGCCGCACAGGGGGGAGGGCCGAGCCGTTGCCCACCACCAGGTTGCACTCCGTCTGCCCGTAGAACTCGTTGATGGTCAGGCCGAACGTGGCGCGCCCCCACTCGATCAGCTCCTCGCCCAGGCTCTCTCCGCCGGAGGCGAGGCTGCGCAGCCGGACCCCGGGGTCGCGGGCGCCCGAGGCGCGCAGCAGCTTGAGCGCGGTGGGCGGCATGAAGACGTTGCGCACGCAGTGTTTCGCCATCAGGCGCATGGCCTCGGCGGGATCGAACTTGCGCGGCCGGTGGGCGACCACGCACACCCCGTGGTGCCAGGCGGGCATCACCACGTCGAAGAGCCCGCCGATCCAGGCCCAGTCCGCGGGAGTCCAGAAGCGGTCGCCGGGCCGGGGGAAGCCGTCGTGGGGGAATTCCACGCCGGGGAGGTGACCGAGGAGCACCCGCTGCGCGTGCAAGGCCCCCTTGGGCTGCCCGGTGGTGCCGCTGGTGTAGATGATCAACGCCGGCTCCTCGGCGCCGGTGTCCAGCGCGGGGAAGCGGTCCGAGGCCCGGGAGAGAAGGCCGTGCAGGTCGAGCGCGCCTTCCGCTTCGCCGTCGACGGAGAAGACGGTGCGCAGCTCGGGCAGCCGCTCGCGCAGCCCGGCGATCTTGGGAAGCTGCTCGCGGTCGGTGACCAGGGCGCGCGCCCCGCAGTTGCCCAGGCGGAACTCCAGCGCCTCCTCGCCGAAGAGGGTGAAGAGCGGCACCGAGATCAGCCCGGCTTTCCAGGCCGCCACGTGCGCCAGCGCGGTCTCGTGCCGCTGGGGGAGGAGGATGGCCAGGCGGTCGCCGCGCCGCAGTCCCTGCGCCGCGAGGACGTTGGCCAGGCGGTTGGAAAGGGCGGAGATCTCCTCGAAGCGGAACTCGCGCGTCCTTCCCGAGGGCTCGATCTCGATCAGCGCCAGGGCGCCGGCGTGGCGGTCGGCCACGTCCCTTCCCATGTTGAACCGCGCGGGGATCTCCCAGCGGTACGCCGGCATCTCAGAGGACCTGCGGCTTGGCGTCCGGGGGAAGGGGGCTGACGTAGGGCTTGCCCTGGGTGGACTTCGCGAACTCCTCCTTCGCCGCTGCCACCGTCTTCGGGTCGGTGAGCAGATCGACCAGCGATGCGCCCAGCACCTTCGCTGCGACCCCCATGCCCTTGAGGCCCAGAGGATGCGCCGCGCAGGAGGTCTGCGACCAGTGGTGGGCGGCGGTGCCGAGCGGCCGGGTGACGATGTTGAGCTCGGCGAGCGGGAGCGCGGCGCTGACCTCGCCGATGTCCGAGGACGCGGTACCGCCATGCCCGGGGCCAAAGGGGACGACGTCGATCGCAAGCCCTGCTTGCGGGACTCCAACCTCCTTCTGCAGCGCCTTGGCGAAGCTCTGGTCCTGCTCGTCGAATCGGGGCGGGCCCACCCGCTCCAGCTCGCGCTGCATCACCTTTCCCACCACGGAGTTGCCGATCGGGTTGCGCACCGAGGCCAGCACGGTCACCTTCGCCTTCGTCTCCGTCCCCAGCGCGGCGCCGTCGGCCGCCTTGCGCATCCGGCCGATCATTTCCTCGACGCTCTCGATGTCCTTGTCGCGCAGCCACACCTGCACCTTGGCGTAGTCGGGGATGATGTTCGCCACCTTGCCCCCGTCCTTGATCACCCGGTGGATGCGCGCGGTGGGATGGATGTGCTCGCGCATCAGCGACATCGCGTGCTCGAAGAGCTCCATCGCATCGAGAGCGCTCCGCCCCAGCCAGGGCGAGGCGGCGGCGTGCGCGGTCCTCCCGAAGAACTCGACCTCCGTCGCGGTGAGCGCGAGGCGCGTCCCGAAGGTGACCTGGTTCTTGTCCTCCGGGTGCCAGGAGAGGACCGCGTCGGTGTCCCTGAAGGCGCCGGCCATGAGCATGAAGGTCTTGCCGATGAGGATCTCCTCGGCGGGGGTGCCGAAGACCTTGAGGGTGCCGGGGAGCTTCTGTTGCAGGCGCGAATGGTTCGCGGCCACCGCCGCCGCCAGCGCCGAGGTGCCGAGGAGGTTGTGGCCGCAGCCGTGGCCCGGCGCATCCGCCGCCTGCGCTTCCTTCTTCGCCTCGCCCGCTTTCTGCG
Source organism: Myxococcales bacterium (assembly GCA_035498355.1). Taxonomy (GTDB): domain Bacteria; phylum Myxococcota; class Myxococcia; order Myxococcales; family 40CM-4-68-19; genus 40CM-4-68-19. The sequence goes on from DATKAG010000293.1 coordinate 7,529, forward strand.
AGAGGCCGGGGAGGGCGTCGTACTCGGCGAGGATACCCACCACCGGCGCTCCGGAGCCCGCGGTGGCCACGAAGGCGGTGGGCATGCCGCCGATGCCTCGGGTGACCTTGAAGCCCTCCTTCTCCAGGACGTCCGCCATCAGGGCGGCGGACTTCTCTTCCTGCAGCGCGGGCTCCGCGTAGTCCCAGATCTGCCGGGAGACGCCTTCCCAGCGGGCGCGGGTCTGGTCGAGGTAGGCGTCGGTCGCCGGCGCGGCGGCGGCGAGGAGGAGGGCGGCGAGGGCTGCGGTCATGGCCGGTTGAGTACAAAATCCCGGCCGCCCTGGGAAGATCGCTCAGAGCGCCAGGTCGCCCCGCTCGCCGGTGCGCACCCGCACCGCCTCCAGCACGTCGACGACGAAGATCTTCCCGTCACCCAGGGTGCCGGTGCGCGCCGACCGCTCGATGGCCTGCAGGGCCTGGGGGACCAGGTCGTCCGGGACCACCGCCTCCAGCTTGATCTTGGGCACGAAGTCCACCACGTACTCCGCGCCCCGGTAGAGCTCCTTGTGGCCCTTCTGCCGGCCGAAGCCCTTCACCTCGCTCACCGTCATCCCGCTCAGGCCCAGGGCCTCGAGCGCCTCCTTCACCTCGTCCAGGCGGGAGGGGCGGATGATCGCCTCGATGCGCTTCATCTCAACCCTTCCCCAGCGCGCTCACCAGCGCGCTGCCGCCCATGCGCGAGCGCTCGTCGCGCCCGGCGGCCACGTGCTCGCCCACCACCGGCCCGCCGAGCACGTAGGCGTTCTCGGAGTGCTGGGAGAGATCCAGCCCGGTCAGCTCGTCGTCCGGCGCCACGCGCACGCCCACCAGCGCGTCGACGATCTTGAGGATGACGAAGGTCATGGGCGCGGCCAGGGCGATGGTGACGAGGACGGCCACCAGCTGGGTCCAGAGCTGGCCGGGGCTGCCGTGGAAGAGGCCGTCGGCACCGCCGCCGTTGATCGCTTTCCAGGCGAAGAGGCCGGTGGCCAGGGCGCCCCAGGTGCCGCCCACGCCGTGGACGCCCACCACATCCAGGGAGTCGTCGTAGCCCAGGCGGGCCTTGACGTGGCAGCCGAGGAAGCAGAGGGCGCCCGCCGCGCCGCCGATGAAGATCGCCGCCAGCGGGCCGACGAAACCGCAGGCCGGGGTGATGGCCACCAGGCCCGCCACCGCGCCGGAGGCGGTGCCCAGGGCGGTGGGTTTGCCCCGCAGCTTCCATTCGCAGGCCATCCAGCCCAGGGCCGCGGCCGCGGCGCCGGTGTTGGTGGTGAGGAAGGCGTTGGCCGCCAGCCCGGAGGCCTCCAGGGCGCTGCCGGCGTTGAAGCCGAACCAGCCGAACCAGAGGAGCCCCGCCCCCAGGAGGGTGAGGGGGAGGTTGTGCGGGGGCATGGGGGTGTGCGGATAGCCCTTGCGCCGGCCGATCACCAGCGCGCAGACCAGGGCCGAGGTGCCGGAGGAGAGGTGCACCACCGTGCCGCCGGCGAAGTCGAGGGCGCCCAGCTTGCGCAAGAAGCCGCCTTCGCTCCACACCCAGTGGGCCAGCGGGTCGTAGACCAGCGTGGTCCAGAGAAGGATGAAGAGGAGGTAGGCGGCGAAACGCTTGCGCTCGGCGAAGGCGCCGGTGATGAGCGCGGGGGTGATCACCGCGAACATCATCTGGAAGAGCATGAAGGCCTGATGGGGAATGGTCGGCGCGTAGGACGAGGGTCCGGGGCCCACGCCACGCAGGCCGGCCCATTCCAGGCCGCCGATGACGCCGCCCTTGTCGGGGCCGAAGGCCAGGCTGTAGCCGAAGAGCACCCACTGCAGGGAGACCACGCAGAGCGCGGCCAGCGACTGGAGCAGGGTGGCGAGCACGTTCCGCTGCCGCACCATTCCGCCGTAGAACAGGGCCAGCCCCGGCAGGGTCATGAGCAGGACGAACGCGGTGCAGATGAGGACCCAGGCGGTGTCGCCCTTGTCCAGGGCAGCGATCGGCATTCTTCCTCCTCGTGGCGGCGCAGGCCGCCGAGCGGCGGGGTGCAAAGAAGGGACCATTCTGTCGGAAGCGGGCGCGAGTCGTCGGGGAAGAAACGGTCCCTGTCTGCAAGTGACGGTTTGGTAGGAAATCGGTCGAATACAAACAAAAACGTAGGCAGCCTCTCGGCCCGCTGCCGCTGTAGCGAATCGACGCCGCCGGACGGGGAAGGAGAGGGGCGTTTCCGAGGAGGGACATGGGGGAGCGGACGGGAATACGGGAATGTCTGATTTGCGCGTTGGAGCGACAATTTCGTAGGTCAACTTGTCAGGTCTCGAGGGCGCTGCTAAGTGACCTTTCGTGGCGGTGGCGGCCAACGAAGCGCGGACTGACCTGCGGTCCCTGGCGGCGCTCTCCGACGTGGGACGGGCCCTGGCCAGCGGGCTGGAACTGCGCGCCTCCCTGGAGCGGGCGCTGGAGAAGATCGAGCAGCACCGGGGGACGGTGCGCGGCGCCGTCTTCCTCCTCGACGAGTCCTCGGCGGAGATCGGGGTGGAGGCGGCGGTAGGCATCCCCGCCGAGGGGCTGCGGGCCCGGTACAAGGTAGGGGAGGGCGTGGTGGGCCGGGTGGTGCAGAGCGGAAGGCCGGTGGTGATTCCGGCCACCACCCGCGAGCCCCTGGTGATGGATCGCGTCTTCCTCCGCAAGCGCTCGGGCAACGCGGAGTGGAGCCTGGTGTGCGTGCCCATCGTGCTGGAGCGCAAGCCGGTGGGCGCCCTGGCCGCCGACTTCCCCTTCAACGCCAACCGCGAGTACCAGAGCGACGCGCAGTTCCTCAGCGTCGTGGCGGCGATGATCGCCCAGGCCCTGCGGGCGCAGCGGACGGTGGAGTCGGAGCGCAACCGCCTGCTGGCGGAGAACGTCCACCTCCGGCAGGAACTGGAGGAGCGGTACGACCTCTCCAACATCGTCGGCACCAGCGGGCCCATGCGCCAGGTTTACGAGCAGATCGCCCAGGTGGCGCAGACCAACACCACCGTGCTCATCCGCGGTGAGTCGGGGACGGGCAAGGAGCTGATCGCCCACGCCATCCAC